>CALGZX010000081.1 GCA_937934165.1 uncultured Collinsella sp. | reverse complement strand
TCGAGGACGAACGTCGGGATGAAGTCGAGCAGGCCCTGAACAGCGTCGGCACCCAGATAGAAGGAGACCGAGCACAGGATAAAGGCCAGGACGACAATCACGAGACCGATAATCCAGTGCATAGCGTAGATACCCTTGAGGTTACCCTTGCTGGCAAAGACGTCGGCACGGTCGACCAGAAGGGGCATACCGGCGTTGACGACGTTCTTAATGGCCAGGCACAGAGTGGCGATGGGCATCGCGAGCGCGATAGCGGCCTCGGTGCTCTGGCCCAGCTGAATAGCGAAGGCGCAGGCGAGCACACCGCCAATACACTCATCGGGCGGCACGTAAGCGCCGATGGAGATAGAACCCATGAAGAGCAGCTCGAGGCTCGCACCGATGGCGAGGCCGGACTGCAGGTCCCCGAGGACTATGCCGACGAGCGGGCACAGAACGATCGGGCGGAACGCATAGAGCGTACCGAGCTGATAATCGAGCTTACCGAAGGCAGCGATAAGTCCGATGAGGATCGCTTGAACAAGCATTGTTCCTCCCTTTGATCCCTCTTGGATCCGCGCGGCGATTCCCGACTTGTCAGCGCGCCCTTTTCCATGCCGACAATCGCCTAGACAGATCCAGCTTGTACCGGTGTGCTGTTAACACCTAAACCGGTGCAAATGATTTGATACCAATTATAGATATGCAGGTTGTTACTATTTAATACCACTCGCTCAGCGGGGTGTTTTTTACCGTAAACGGCAGACGTATCCCGTCAGGCGCGCTCTTTATTTCGATGGCTGACAAGCGCCACCAGAAAGCCATCGCCAAAGGCATCGGATGCCAAATTGGCCACAATCACCAAAACGATAATCGCCGCGCCCAAAAGCTCGTTCCAGCGAAAGACCTCGCCAAAGAGGAGCGCCGACCAGCAGGGGGCGAGCACGACCTCGCTCATGCAAACCAAGTTGGCCGCAAACGCGTTGGTGCGCGCAATCCCCTTGGCATACAGCACGCTCGCAAGGCCACTGCAAAAAAGGCCATGCACCAGCATGAGCCCCCACTCAAATGGCCTCACGGAGTCTAGGGCGCCGGCAAAATAGACGATCGGCAGCATCGAGATACCGCAGGAGATGAGCGAGGACACCATGGGCGACGCATCGGGGCGAGAGTTCAAAAAGAAACACAGCCCAAAGGTGGCGCCCGAAATGACGGCAAGCAGGTTGCCGAGCATGCCCTCGGCACTCAAATCGCCTAAAAAGAAAAGTCCCATACCCGTAAAAGCAACCACCACGGAGGCAATCTTCGCAGGCGAGGGCAACGTGCGAGTTGCGAGCGATTGATACACGATAACGAAAATCATCGAGGTGTACTGCAGGACGATTGCGTTGCCGACCGTCGTGAGCTGGTTGGCAAAGTTAAACGTGGTGCCCGTTACGAAGTTGCAGACGGCCACAAGGACAATAAGACGACTGACGCGGAGGACGGGCCTGCCGACGAGCAGGATAAAGAGCGCCATAAATATTGCCGTGACGGCACCGATCAAAAGAGCTGACTGCGAATTGGCGCGAACGAGGATGCCGATAAAACTCCACAAGAGCGCCGTGCCAAATAGATACATCGCCCCGCTCACGCCATTATCGGGTGGATTGTCAGATAGAATCACGAAGCCCCTCCAGCTAGCTTTCGGTAATAAAAAACGGCGACCGCAATGGGTCGCCGTTTCCCTTGGGGGCAGAATAGAACGCAGGAGCCTACGCCAGCACGCCGAAGAACGCGCCGATGATGCCCACGACCATGGTGGCCACGATCAGCACCATGGGGTTGATCTTCTTGGACAGCAGCCAGTAGTACAGCCAGAAGGCGATCATGCCGAGCATGCCGGGCATGATGCCGTCCAGGATGTCCTGGAGGGTCTGGGCGTCGTCGCCCGAGCCGATGGCCACCGGGATGCTGGCCCAGAACATGTCCTTGCACATGGCGCCCACGACCATGACGCCCACGATTCCCACGCAGGTCATGATCTTCTGCATGAGGCCGGTCCTCTGGGCCTCGTCCAGGAAGCCCACGCCCAGCTCGTAGCCCTTGACGGCGCCCCAGACGCGCAGCGCGAAGCCGGGGACGTTGTAGATGAGCAGGAAGGCGATGGGGCCGAAGGGGTTGCCGGCCTGGCACAGGCTGATGCCCACCGCGGCGGCGACCACGCGCAGCGTCGACAGGAAGATGGAGTCGCCGATGCCGGACAGCGGGCCCATGAGGGCGGCCTTGACGTCGTTGACGCTCTCGGGCTCGATCTCGCCGCGGGCGACCTTCTCCTCCATGGCCATCGCGATGCCGCCGACGAACGGGGCGAACTGGACGGTGATGTTGAAGAACGCGCAGTGGCGGTGCAGGGCCTCGGCGTAGTCGTCGGGGCGGCCGGCGTAGATCTTCTTGAGCATGTTGGCGACCATCAGGCAGAAGGCGATGTTCATCTGCTTGTAGTAGGTCCAGGAGAACTCCATGCCCAGGGCGCCGACGTTGACGGCGCTCTTGACGAGGTCGGAGCGCGTGATCTTGTTCTCGGGACTAGAAGTCATCGTCCTCATCCCCTTCCGCGGAGAGCTGGGGCTGGGCTCCGCCCAGGCCGAGCAGGTCGAACTTGTCGATGCCGATGATGATGGCAATCAGGGCGACGCCCAGGACGGGCACGTTGGCGTAGGAGCACAGCAGGAAACCCAGGAAGTAGAAGGGCACGAGCTGCTTGGTGAGCACCAGGCGGCCGAGCATGGCGAAGCCCATGGCCGGCAGGATGTTGGCGGCAGCGCCAAAGCCAGCAAGGACAAAGGGCGGGATGAAGTCGAGCACGCCCTGGATTGCGTCAGCACCCAGATAGAACGACAGCGAGCACAGCAGGAACGCCATGATGATACCGGTGAAACCGATCAGGAAGTGCATCGCATAGACACCCTTAAGGTTGCCCTGGCCGGAGAAGACATCGGCGCGGTCAACCAGGATCGGCAGGGCGGCGTTGAGGATGTTCTTGATGGCAAGGCACAGCGTGGCGATGGGCATGGCAAGCGCGATGGCTGCCTCGGTGCTCTGGCCCAGCTGGATAGCGAAGGCGCAGGCGAGCACGCCGCCGACGGTTTCGTTGGGCGGTACGTAGGCGCCGATGGAGATCGAGCCCATGAACAGCAGCTCCAGACTCGCACCGATCGCGAGGCCGGACTGCAGGTCCCCCAGCACCAGGCCCACGAGCGGGCACAGGACGATGGGGCGGAACGCATAGAGCGTACCGAGCTGGCAGTCGAACTTACCAAATGCGGCGATAAGTCCGATGAGGATTGCTTGGGTAAGCATATATCCCCCTTTCCTAATAGGACACTACGAAGAGCTCAGGCTCTTCGAATTCAAACGCCTAGAGCACGCTTGCGCAGTCGACCTTGGGGTCATCGGCAAGGGGTCGAATCTCGACCTCAACGCCACGACTCAGCATCTCGCGCACATCGGCTTCCTCGGCCGCGGTCAGGAAGATCTGACGAGAGACCTGACGAGCATCGGGACGCTTCTCGTCCTTGGGCTTGGTATTGCCCAGGTTGACCGACTTGATCTGCGGGCAGCCCTCAACAAGCTGCTTTGCCTCAGCGATAGTGGCGACACAGATGATCATCTTGTACTTGTCAGTCACGCCCGAGTTGATAGCTTCGATTGCATGCTCCATATCTTTGATGACGAGCTTGCAGCCGGCAGGCTTGCCCATCTTGAGCGTCGTCTTCCACACCGGGTCGTTGGCGACCTTATCGCCCACGCAGAAGATGCAGTTGGAGCCAAGGCCCTGAACCCAGGAAACTGCGACCTGGCCATGAAGCAGGCGATGGTCAACGCGAAGTAGCTGAATCATAATGTGACCCCCCAAAGGTCTTGTGCCGTCATACGGCGTGTCAGTAGGTACTGCGGATTAGAACTCTTCCTCCTCGTCGTCATCGACCAACAGATCGTTGACAAACTTCACGCGCGTGTCGTCCGCAGCGACGATGGCGCGAATCGTCTCCTCAACCGGCGCCGACTCGTCAGAGAACAGCAGCTGGATGAGCAGAGGAAGGTTCATGTTGGTAACGAGGTACGTGCGGGGACGCGTCTGGACGATCTTGGTGAACTCGTTGTTGACGCTGCCGCCAAAGAGGTCGGTGCAAACGACGACCTCATCGTCCGCGGCAAAGCCGTCCAGAATCGCTGCGGCCTCCTTGGTCAGGTCCTCGTTTCCGTCGACATACATAGAGAGCGCATGGACGTTTTCGCGCTCGCCGGAAAGCAGGCCGATGCTCTCGACGATTCCAGACGCAAAATGAGCATGGGACGCCACGATAAACTGCCTCATTCGATTCCCCTTCCTAGCGAATTTCGGCATAAAAATGCCCGGACGCATACGCCCGGGCAGGGTGCTTCTAAAATGAGTGGTCAACTATTAGTAGTCGAACTGGTGATAGTAACGACGGTAGTTGAGGTTGTGCTTGGTGACCGTCTCGTAGTAAGCGGCAAGGCGATCGGTGATCAGCGAGGAGAGGATCCACGGAGACACGATGACGCGGAACTCGTCGTCAAGGCCGGGGATCGCGAACTCGGCGGTGTCGATGATGTTGATGTCGGTGTCGCCGGTCACGCCGCGGGTCAGGAACGCGCGGACGCGCTCGTCGAGCTTGCGGTTCTCGTCCTCGCCCATGAACAGGAACACGGGGACGCCGGGCTCCACGAGCTCGAGGGTGCCGTGGAAGAAGTCTGCCGAGGTGATGTAGCGGGTGCGCTTCCACTGCATCTCCTCGAGGATGCACATCGAGAACAGGATGGTCTCGCCCCACAGGGCGCCGGAGCCGATGAACATGGTGTAGGGGGCCAGGGCGTACTTCTTGGCGAGCTCCTCGGCGCGCGGCTCGAAGCGCTTGCGGATGTCGAGCATGTCCTT
>CALGZX010000080.1 GCA_937934165.1 uncultured Collinsella sp. | reverse complement strand
TAGCCAGCCCCCTCTATGCCCTTTTATAAGTTGCGGTGAAATAGGGACTGAATTTGGGGTTGAATCGTTTAAACAGTCCCTATTTCACCGCAACTTATGGGAGGGATAGAAAAAAGGCGGGGGCTCCTAGTGGAGTCCTCGCCTTTTGTGCAGAGGGCGATGGTATTCGCGTATTGCTGGATTAGACCAGGCGGGCATTGATCGTCTTGGCGATCTCGGCGGCGTCGGTGGAACCCTTGACGGTGGCACGGAAGTCCTCGTCCATGAGCGCCTCGGCGACCTTGGACAGGATCTTGAGGTGCGTGGTGCCGGCCTGTGCACCGGGGATGAGCAGGGCAATAGCCACGTTGACGGGAGCGCCGTCCATGGTGTCCCAACCGGTCACACCGGACTCGTCCTTGACGACGATGACGGCAGCCTCGGTAATGGCGTCGGACTTGGCATGCGGGATGGCGAAGCCCTCCATCATGCCCGTGGTGCCCTCGGCCTCGCGGGCCAGGAAGGCGTTCATCACGGCGTCGGCGTCGCTTGCGATACCGGCCTTGACGGCCTGGTTGGAAACGAAGCTCAGAGCCTCGTCACGAGAAGCGAAGTCCTCGGCGACAAAGACATTCTCGACCTTCACGAAGTCGGCAGCCTCGGCCTTGGGGGCCTCGACGGCAGCGGCCTTGGGGGCCTCAACGGGCTTGGCTGCAGGAGCGGCCTTCTGGTTCTTCTCGAAGTCGTACTTCTTGAAGGCTACGAACAGGATGCCACCGACCACAGCGCCGATGAGGATCGCGAGGACCCACAGCGGACCGTTCTCGACAACGGGCAGGACCAGGAAGCCACCGTGAGGCGCCGGATCGTGAACGTTGAACATAATGGTCAGGATCGAAGCGATAGAAGAACCGAGCATCATGATGGGCATGACGGGCCAGATGTTCTTGGTCATGAACGGAATGGCGCCCTCGGTGATGTGGGTGCAACCAAGGATGAGGTTGACGACACCGGCGTCGTGATCCTCCTGGCTGAAGTACTTCTTGCCGACAACGACGGCAAAGGTGGTAATCAGAGGCGGAACGATGCAGGCGGCGGAGACGGCAGCCATGAAGTTGGTGCCGAAGTTGTAGGTATCGGTGCCAACACCGGCGGCCAAAGCCTCGGTGAGCATAGCGGTACCGGTGACGTAAGCAGCCTTGTTGACCGGGCCGCCCATGTCAAAGGCGCACATGCAGCCAATGGCAAGACCCAGTACAACGGCGCCAGAGGCGGACAGGCCCTTGAGGAAGTCCATCATGGCGGTGTTGATGGCAGCCATGGGGCCGGAAATGCCGAGCATGACCAGGCCGACGATAGCCGTCGAGAACAGCGGGTACAGGAAGATAGCCTTGAGGCCGTCCAGGTTCTTGGGCAGACCGGCAAAGACCTTCTCGAGCAGCAGGATGACATAACCGGCGAGGAAGCCACCGACGATGCCGCCCAGGAAGCCGAAGCCCACGCCGGCGCCACCGGCGTCGATCATGCCGGTCTCGGCGTTAACAGGCAGGCCCTGGATGGCGATCATACCGGCAACAAAGCCGGGGACGAGCGCCGGGCGCTTGCCGATGGACTCGGCGATGTAGGCGGAAAGCACCGGAACCATGAGGTTCATGGCGATGCCGCCGATGATCTTGAGCATCGCAGCAAAGCTGTTGTAGTCAGACGCCGTCGAATCGAAGGACGTAATGCCCCACAGGAACGAAACGGCGGTCAGAACACCACCGGCAACGACGAAGACCAGCATGTGGCTGACGCCGTTCATGAGGTGCTTGTAGATGATGTGGCCGATGGACTCCTTCTCCTCGACCTCGTCCTCGACATCGGCAGCGGCTGCAACCGTGCTGTCGCCCTTGGCGGCGAGCGCGCGGTCAATCAGCTTACCGGCGGCCTCAACGGACAGGGCCTTGGAAACACCAACGGAAACCATGGGCTTACCGGCGAAACGCTCAGCCTGGACATCCTTGTCGGCTGCGACGACGACGGCCTTGGCACCAGCGATCTCACTCTTGGTGAGCTCGTTCTCGACACCGACCTGGCCATGAGTCTCGACCTTAATGGTCAGACCGCGCTCGGCAGCTGCCTTCTCCAGCGCCTCCTTCGCCATGAAGGTGTGCGCAATGCCGGTCGGGCAACCGGTCGCGGCGATGATGTCAAACTTAGCCATGTGTCCCTCCTTCTTGAGTACAGCGCCCGAGGGCGCTCCCCTACACGCGCTTCGATGCGCGTTTTTCCACAACTGAAAGATACCAACCTACCGTCCGCGTGAGAAGAGACAAGGTGCAATTCTCCGGTGAAAAGTTCTTTCATAACCGTAAACGGTAAGTGAAAGTTTACCATCAACACTTGAAACGGCAAGGTGTATCTTGTAATTGAAAATGCCCGTATACTATGGCATTGCGAATCAAATTAGATTTTCATGCCAACCAGGAGCCATCCATGACCGATAGTAGCAAGAGCGCACTTTCCCTCATTAGCACCCACCAGGGATACAGCGAGTCCGAGCAGCGCATTGTCGACTATATATTGGAGCACCAGTCCGAGGCTCCACGCCTCACGGCGGCTCAGCTCTCACGCGCCGCTGCCACGTCCGAGGCGACCGTTTCGCGCTTCTGCCGCAAGCTTGGGTTTGGCAGCTTCCGCAGCTTTCAGTTTTCGTTGGCGAGGGATTTGGAAAGCCAGCGCAACGAGGGCCTGACCGACGAGGTCTCGCTCGACAATATGGAGCAGAGCCTCAAGAACATCCTGGCTGCCAAGGTGAGCGAGCTTAATGCGACCATCGACGGAATCGACCACGATACGCTGGCGGCTGTTGTGCATGCCCTTAAGCATGCAGGGGTTATTGAGTTTGCGGCTGTGGGCAATACGAACGCGGTCGCGCTCGATGCGACGTTTAAGTTTTCGCAGCTGGGCCTGCGCTGCATGGCGAGCACCATTAGCGAGACATCAATCGGCTTTGCGCTCACGTTACGCCCGGGTGACGTCATCGTGCTTATCTCAAACTCCGGCAAATCGCGCCGACTGAATCGCATGGCAAAAGCGGCTCGCAACTGCGGCGCAACCGTAGTCGTCATCAGCAGCGACAGCAAATCCCCGCTCGCGCGTCTGGCAGACTACACCTTTAATACCGTCAACCACGAAGCGCTGCTGACGACGGGCGACTTTGCGTTCTCTAAGATCAGCGCCACGATGATCATCGAAGTCATCTACAACTTCCTGCTGCCCGAGATTGAAGACGCGCGTGAGCATATCAGCTACTACGAGGAGCTCATCCAGCCGGATAAGGTCGTTGAGTAAAACGCGTAGTGGGACAAAAATTTCAGTCTATTTTGTCCCACCAACACCGCTGATACGACCTAACCTCGAGCTTCTTCGAGCATCTGCTTGGCATGCGCTAAGCTTGCCTCGGACTGATCGCCGCTCAACATGCGGGCGATCTCGGCGATACGCGCTTCGCCGGTTACCTCGTCCAAATGCGTCTGGGGAAGATCGCCCGGTTCCTTGCTGACGACATAATGCTTGTCAGCCATGACGGCGACCTGCGCCAAATGGGTTACGACAATCACCTGATGCGTAGCGGCGAGATCTGCCAGCACGCCCGCGAGTGCACGCGCCGTGGAGCCACCGACACCGGCATCGACCTCGTCAAACACCAGTGTATCGACACCGTCCGCGTTACCGAGGACAACCTTACTTGCCAGCATGACGCGGCTGAGCTCGCCGCCCGACGCAATTCGACGCAGGGGACGCGGCGTCAAGCCGGCACCGCTGCGGTATAGCAGCTCGTAGCTCGAAGGACCAACGGGCGTCCACTCGGCACGGGGAAGATCGCGCGACTCCCAGACGAGCTCGGCGCCACCCATCTCCAAGCGAGCCATCTGGCGGCCGACCTCGTGACAGAAGCGCGGGGCCGCCGTATTGCGAGCGCGCTTAAGCGCCTTGGCGGCAGCAAACAGTTCGCGCTCCGCCGCGCCAAGCGCTTCACGCGCCTTTTTGATCTGTTCATCGCCATCATCGACCAGGGACAGCAGCTCTTGCGAGCGATCGCGCATGGCAAAGACATCGTCCATGGTGGGACCCCACTGACGCAACAGGCCCTTGAGGTCGGAATACCGCTCACGCATGCGTGCGAGCTCGCGCGGGTCGAAGGCGACGCCATCGCGATAGGAACGAAGCTCGTTCGCGCAATCCTCAAGGGAGATACAGGCATCCGAAAGTGCATCGGCAATGTCACCCAGTTTGCGATCGACGGTAGCCATACGGGAAAGTTCTGCCACGGCGCTGTTCACGGCATCGAGCGCTCCCCCCTCGGCGGCAAGCGATGCATGGGCATCGTTAGCCGTGGCAACCAGAACCTCGGCATGTTCGGAGCGCGGCAGCAGTTCCTCGAGTTCCTCATACTCGCCCGGCTTGGGGTCGACCTCGCCGATGCGCTCGAGGGCAAAGCGCGCCTCCTCGACGCGGCTCCCCTGCGCACGCGAGGCCTCTTCGACACGTCGAACCTCCTTGGCGGCAGCGCGCGATGCCTTAAAGCAGGCGCGGTACGCATCCAGCGCCTCGAGCGCAGAGCGTCCCGCCCACGCATCGACCATCGCAACGTGATGCACCGGATCGAGTAAGCGCTGGTGCTCGTGCTGGCCGCACAGATCCATCATCACACCGACGCGCTCCGAAAGCTCGCGCACACTGGCGATGCGGCCGTCAATCTTCACGCGGCTGCGGCCCTCGGCAGAAAGGCTGCGCTGGACCGTGAAGCCCTCCGTGTCGTGCGGCCCGTCAAAGAGTCGCGCCTCGACGCTCGCCAGCGCCTCACCCTCGCGCACCGTCGAGGAATCCGCGCGCTCGCCCAAAATAAGTTTGAGGGCCGAGAGCAGCGCGGTCTTGCCGGCACCGGTCTCGCCGGTCAGGACAGTCAGGCCGGCACTCGGCACCAACGTCGCCTCGCGAATGAGTGCAATGTTAGAAACCTGCAGCTCATCGATCATGACGCACTCCGTAGAACACACGGCTCACCGAGTTATAGAAGCTCTCGGGGCCGTAATCCAGCAGCAGCACATCACCGGGACCGCGACGCACAGCCACGCTCTCGACCGTGCCATCGCAGGTAATAAACTGTCCATCGATGGCGATCGCCGGCACGCTCGGGCGATCATCGGACATAAAGATTTCGACGACATCACTCGGCGAAGTCAAGAAGGCACGGGCCTGAATGGTGTGCGGCGCAATGGGTACGCAGACCATGCCCGTATAGTCGGGGCTCACGATGGGGCCACCGGCACTGAGCGCGTAACCCGTAGAACCAGTCGCCGTGGACACGACCACGCCGTCACCACGCAGTCGATCGATATGGTGGCCCGACACCGTGATGTCAAACTCGACCATATCGGACAGGGGGCCGCGCGTAAGCGCCATGTCGTTGAGGGCGAAGGTGCGCACGACATCCTTCGTACCGTCTTCGCGCACGGACACGATATCCGCGGCGATGGTAGCGCGACGGCTCACATGCAGCTCGCCGGACAGGGCGTCGCTCACGACCTGCAGAATGTCGCGCTCCTCGGGACTCGCAGCCGTCAAAAAGCCCAGGTGACCATAGGAAAGACCGAGGATAGGAATCTCGCGATGGTTGAGGATGCGGGCAGCGCGCAGCAACGTACCGTCCCCGCCGAGCGTAATGACCAGATCGGAGCCATCAATATCAGGCGTGCTTTGAATCTTCGATCGCTGGTCGGCAGCCCATGCGACTTCATAGCCCTGGCGCGTCAGCCAAAGCTCGAGCATCAGGCCGCTCTCGACCGCCTCTTGCTTGTAGTAATTGGGAACCAGAAAGACCTTCATAGCGTTGCAGCTTTCTCGCTCAAAACCGATACCTGGGATTGCAGCTCGTCTTGCGAGCGGTCGCCGGGTTCAAATCTCGTGCCGTACACGAAAAACTCAACGTTGCCCTTGGCACCATGAATGGGTGACACGCACACATCGACCGGGAACAGGCCCTTGGCAGCAAAGAGTTCAACCGCCGCCACGAGTGTATCGCGGCGCACGGCGGGTTCGGTCACAATGCCGCCCTCGCCCACCAGCGCCGCCGGAGCCTCAAACTGCGGCTTTACGAGCGTGCAGAATGCACCCGTAGGAGCCAGGCACGCCAGTACCGCATCGATAATGTTCGCGATGCTGGTAAACGAGACATCACACACAGCCAGGTCGATGGCGCCGGCATAGCCAAGCTCAGGCAGCTGCGTCACGTTTGTGCGCTCATGCAGCGTCACGCGATCGTCCTGACGCAACGACCAATCGAACTGGGCGCGACCCACGTCCACCGAGACAACGGTCGCAGCTCCGCGCTTGAGCAGGCAATCGGTAAAGCCGCCGGTAGAGCAGCCCACATCCAGACAGGCAAGGCCCGTCGGATTGATACCAAACGCATCAAGCGCGCCTTCGAGCTTAAGACCGCCGCGGCCAACATATGGAATGCGCCCCTTCATGTGCAACGGCAGACCCGGGGTCACCTTAAGGCCCGGCGAAGTCAAGCGCTCGCCGCCACTCGAGACCAAGCCGGCCATAAGAGTGCGAAGGGCATCCGCGCGATCGGCGCAGATGCCCTGTGAAATCAGTTCGTCATCAAGACGCACGCGTTTCATGAATGCCATCAACCATTCGTATCCGGAGATGCGGCCTAGCTATCCTGGGATTCGTTTGCCGCATCCTCATCGTATTCCTGCTCGAGCTTGTCGGCCTCACGCGGTGTCAACTCAAACTTGTCGACCATATCGACCGCGCGGGAGCCCAGCTCAATCGCTTCGTCAAACAAATCGAGCGAACGCTCCAAGGAGGTATCCTTGGAGCGAACGGTAGCGATGATCTGATCCAGACGGTCCGAGATCTCGTCGAAGTTGCGGACGGAACCCTCTGGCATGGCTACTCCTCGACGGAGTCGATGTCAGCCTCGGCGGCGTCCGCATCCTCGGCCAGCACGCCAGCCTCAGCTTGGGCAACCGCAACCTTGGCGGCAGCCTCGGCAGCCTGCGCCTCCTCGCGAGCGCGATCTTCGGCCAGCAGCTCCTGGTACAGGTCCTCGCCCGGCAGCTCCTCGCTGCGAGCGATCTTGCCCAGCACGCCGTTGACGAACGACGCGGACTGGTCGGTGCCATAGGCCTTGGCAAGCTCGACAGCCTCGTTGATCACGATGGCGTCCGAGACCTCCTCGTCGGTGAGGAAACGCATCTCGTAAACGGCGATACGCAGCAGGTTGCGGTCGGCGCCGGGCATACGCATAAGATCCCAGTTCTTGGCAACAGAGCGCAGAGCACAGTCGATGCGGTCGATATGCTCATAGGCACCGCGGCACAGCTCCAGCGCATAGGGGTCGAGGGGACCCTTCGAAATCAGGAAATCGCCCTCGAGGACGCGCTCGAGCGGGCTGTCCGTGGCCTCGGCCTGGAACAGAAGCTGAAGCGCCTGACTGCGGGCAAGCGTGCGCCCGCGATAAACCTTAAGGCTCAAAGGTTACTCCTTGGGGAAAACGAGGCCGTCGATGCAAACGTCAACGCGCTCGACCTCAACGCCAACCTGGGCATCGATGGCGGCGACCACGGCGGCGCGAACGGCCTCGGCGAGTTTCTTGAACGGATAGCCAAAGAACACCACGACACGCACGGTGAGTGCGAGCTTGTCGCCGATGACCTCGGCCTCGACCGCCGGCTCGGAAGCCGGGGCCTTGGACGAGAGCATCATGGAGACAAGGTTGGTGGCAAGGTCCTTGACGCCAACGGAGGCGATGCCCTCGACATCCGACACGGCGCGCGAAACGATGGCGGTCAGAACATCGGGCGAAATGCCGATGCCGTCAATCTTGATTTCCTGGGGCATGAGTCCTCCTAGAAGAGTTGGTTACTAGACGCGGGAGACGAACTTGCCGTCGCGGGTGTCAACCTTGATGACCTCGCCCTCGTTGAGGTACATGGGGACCTGGATGACAGCGCCGGTATCAATCGTGGCCGGCTTGGTGGAACCCTGGACGGTATCGCCCTTAAAGCCCGGGTCGGTCTGGACGATGGTGGTCTCGATGAACATCGGCGGAGTCACGCCCATGAGCTCATCGTCGGCGAAGAGCAGCTGGCAGATATCGTTTTCGCGCAGCCACTTGGAGTTCTCACCCACCATGTCCTCGGGAACGGGAACCTGCTCATAGGTCTCATTGTCCATGAAGATGTAGTCGGCGCCATCGTTGTAGAGGTACTGGAACTCGCGGGTGGTGAGCATGACGCTCTCGAACTTGGTGCCGGCGTTGCAGGTGTTCTCGACGACGCGGCCGCTCTTGATGTCGCGGGTCTTGTAGCGCACAAACGCGCCGCCCTTGCCCGGCTTGACATGCTGGAACTCGACGATGGTGTAGACCTTGTCCTTGATGCGGAGACCGAGGCCGTTCTTGAAGTCGGCGGTAGAAATGGTAGGCATAGCGACCTTTCTTGTTATGGGCAGAACGCACAAGCGTCCAAATTACATACGAGCGAAATTATACACTTGCAGACGGCGCCTGCAGCGAGCGCATAAAAAGAGAACGCGGGGCGTCCGAATTGCTCCGGACGCCCCGCCCCAAAAATCTATCGAAATGGGCTAGCAATCGATGACGTGCAGGTCGTGCGGGGTCTTGGTGAAGGGCTCGTAGCCGTTCTCGGTGACCACGCCGTAGTCCTCCAGACGCACGCCGCCCACGCCGGGCAGGTAGACGCCGGGCTCCATGGTGACAACCGAGCCGATCTCGATGGTGTTCTTGCTGCGGTTGAAGTTGGGCAGCTCGTGAATGTCGATACCAACGCCGTGGCCCAAGCCATGGTTATAGTAATCGCCATAGCCGGCATCGCCGATGATCTTCTTGGAGAGCTTGAAGATGTCGTTACCCTCGACGCCCGGATGGATGGCGGCGACGCACTCCTCGTGCGTGCGGCGCACGAGTGCATACAGGTCGAATTGCTCCTGCGTGGGCTCGCCCATCACAACAGTGCGTGTCATGTCGGAGCGGTAATCGCAGTAGCCCGCGCCGTAGTCCATGAGGACAAAGTCGCCCTTCTCGATCACGCGGTCGCTCGGCACGGCATGCGGGTTGGCGGTGTTGGGACCGCTCGCCACGATGGAGCCGAAAGCAAGGCTGTCAGCGCCGTTGGCGAACATAAAGTTCTCGAGCTCGTTGCGAACCTGCTTCTCAGTCATACCGGGCTTAATAAAGCCGAGCATGTGCTGGAAGGCGGCGTCAGTGATCGACTGTGCATGGCGCATGAGCTCGATCTCCTCGGCATCCTTGATGGCGCGCATCTTGCGGATGTCGTCATGCATCAGCGGCAACATGCAGGCGACGGAACGATCCTCCAGACCACGCTGAATGCCCTGGTAGAAGTTGATCTGCATGTCGTCCTCGACAGCACAGACACGGCACTTGTTAGCCGCAATCTTGCCGGCGACCCAGCCGGGGATGGTACCCTCGTCCATGTCGTAGACCCAGGGGCTGCCGGCGGGCGTGTTCTCCTCAAAGCTGTTGAGGTAGCGCGAGTCGGTGTGGAACAGGCACTGGTCGACCGTAATAAACGCAGCGTGCGGGAACTCGAAGGTGTAGTCGAAGACGCCCTTCACGCCCGTAAGCCAACGAAGGTTGGCCTCGTCGCGCACCACGATGGCATCGTAGCCACGCTCGGCCATCAGGGCACGGACACGCTCGATACGACCGGCAGGACCGGCAGCAAACTCAGACATGCAGATTCCTTTCTTGTTGTCTCAAGATAGACGGGACGGGTCTCAACCGAACGACGGAATCGCATGCGATCCGCAACCGATTGAAAACCCGCCCCTCAACATGATACGAAAGACGATGGAAGTCAATAAATCTTAGAGAAGTTCTTTACGAGAAGCCAAGTAGGCGTGAGCATGGCGCTCAAGAACCTCGTCCTCAACGTTCGTTAGGCGAATTGCGCCGAGTGCCGCGGGCAGCGGCAGCATGCTGCGGTTTGAGCGCGCGAACTGCTGTCTGCGGAACTCCTCGATATATGCGGCAGGCTCCAGATCGAAGGCAAGTTCCTCGATACCAAAGTCCTCCAGGCAGTCATCGACCTCAAAGACGTAATCGATATCAAAGTCGCAGGCATCATGTGCTAGGCGCGCCTCAAAGCGCATGCCCTCGGATAACAGCTGATAGGCAGGGACCTGCGAAGCGGCATCGCCCAAGCAGGCGCGCAGGGTACGCTCCCCCGTCTTGCCAAAATCGAGCGCATGGCGAGCGCTCGGGTTCGTGGCCATCAGTACGTCCTTGCGGGCAGTCTGAGACCATTGAACGGCATTGACGAGCGCGACCTCCTCGCCCGCGAGAATCTCGGGGACGGTCTCAGTAAACTGATTCCAACGGGACTTACTGCTCGAAAGCATGGTGCCAACAAGTACCACATAGCTGAGCTTGAGGTCCTCGGGGTCCGCCTCGCGAACAAGGTCGAGGTCACACACGACCAAGCCCGGTTCGGGACGGAACGCGATAGCGGGAAGCGCATTCGACGACGAGGCAATGAGCGGCTTCATGGTCGTCGCGACCGTGAGCATGGCGTCGAAGGTCGTCGGCAGCAGCGCGCACTCGGTTCGGCCACACCACTGGTTGGCGCACCAGCTAACAACCGAGCAGGTTGCGGCATCGCCAACGGCGACAACCAGATCGTCGCAGGTAATGCCGTTGGCAGACAAGGCGCCAAAGATAGTATCGGCATCGGCCAGCGTGGCACCAGCAGGCGAAACCTCAAGGGAAAACTGCGACACGGCAAAACCGGCGTCGACCAGCGCATGCTCGACGACCTCATCAAAACGTTCTGACGAGGCGGAGTTCCAAACCACCATCGCGCGCTTAGGCTTGCCCACAGCCGAGGCAAACATACGCGACAGCTCATCGAACGCGCCCAATCCGACACGGACATCGACGCTGCGGTTTTGGAAATTGATCAGTTGGCGGCGAATCATAGCAGTCCACGCTCCAAAAGCATCTCGGCACAAAGGTAGGAAACGTCCTCGAAGGACTTGTTGCGAATATCAAGGGTAATATCGGCGGCCTGGCGATACAGCGGACGGCGATGCTCAAACAAGCGCGCGGCATGCTCGGGCGAGCGGAAATCGGGGCGCGTGTCGGACCGACGAATCTGGCGAATCGAATCCTCAAAGTCGCCCTCGAGGTACACGCACGTACCCATTTCGTGCATCAGCTCAATATTCACCGGCGTCTCGACGATACCGCCACCGCACGAAACCAACAGACTGCGCTCGCTTTGGAGCGAACGGAGCGCCGAGGTCTCGAGCTCGCGAAAACGATCCTCACCCTCGGTCTCAAAAATCTCGGTTACCGACTTACCGCAACGGCGCACGACCAGGCGGTCGGTATCGATAAAACGCCGCTTGAACATGGTGCCGACGTTGCGCGCGAGCGTCGATTTGCCCGCGCCCAAAAAGCCGATAAAGAAGATATGGTCGCAGCCGTGTTTGATGTGCTGAGACATGGCGAAACCTATTCCTCGCAGGGAAGGTCGCGCAGGGCCCGGCGCTCAAAGATACGGAAGATCTGCGTATACCACAGGTCCTGCGTCGCCTGCGGCTTTACCAGTATGGTATCGACGCCGGCGAAATTGCCGCTCCACACGTCAGTGTAGAGCTGATCACCGATCAGCACCGCCTCGTCGGCCGTGGCGCCGAGGCGCTTAAGACCCGCCTTGAGGGCAAACGGCGCCGGCTTCATGGCGTGGCTGATGGCCTCGAGTCCCAGCTCGCGTGCAGAGCTCATGACCTGGTCGCGATGCCAGTTGTTGGACACCATGCACAGCTTAAAGCCTTTGGCGCGGGCGGCGTCGAGCCAAGCGGAAACCGCGGCGGGAACCTGCTCGGTGTCGCGCGGCACCAGGGTGTTATCGCGATCGAGCAGAATGGCGCGTTTGCCGTCGGCCCACAGGGTATCAAGGTCGATGCGATCGACCGAGGCAACGTATCGTTTGGGGCTAAAAATCCTCATGCTAATTCCAAGACTGTTGATGCTCTTCATAGGTTTGCGAGAAGTACTCCTCGTCCTGCGTAATGTAGAAATACAGGTCATCGGAGTCGGTCGGCTCAAGCGTGGCCTTGAGTGCCTCGAGCGACGGAGAGCAGATGGGCGTGGGCGGTAGGCCCTCGTGCTTATAGGTGTTATACGGACTATCGCTCTGCAGGTCGTCGGCGGTAACCTCGCCACCGGTGACATACATCATGGTCGCATCGCTGTTGAGATAGCGCAGACCGTCGAGCTTGCCGGCAAGGCGGTTGTAGAAGACCGAGGCCACGTGCGCACGTTGATCGGCGTTGAGGCCCTCGCGCTCAACGATAGAGGCCAAGTTGACGATGTCGTAGTCGGACATCTCCACACCGTAGCGTTCCTTGATCTTGGCTTCGCAGCTCGCAAAGTCAAGCGACTTGTACTCGGTCTTAAACTGATCGAGCATAGCGCGAATCACGCCATCGGCCGTCGGCGAATCACCCAACGAATAGGTCTTGGGGAACAAGAAACCCTCGAGCGAATCGTTGGCGGCGCCCTTAAGGAAGCTATAGTCGTCCACGTAGTTGGAGGCCTTGGCCTGGTTGAGGAAGTCTTCCTTAGAGATGCTGTCGTAGGCCTGGGCCACACGGTCGGCGACTTGATCGACCGTCAGGCCCTCAGGGATAGTCAGCGCACTGGAGCCCGCGTTGGGGCCTTCCATGAGCTGCTGAACAACCTTGGTCGCATCCATGAGTGTGGTGAACGAATAATCACCAGGCTTGAGCGACATATCGGCGTTGAGCTTTTTCACCGCCGCATAATAATCCTTGGGATTTTCGACGATATGGTTCTCGGAGAGAATCGAGGCGATAGTATCGCCCGAAGCACCATCGGGAATGGTCACCGTAACCTGCTGACCAGCCGTGACCTTGGTATCCCCACCGGCAAAGAAGCCCTTGACGGCCGGTACGACAAAGAAAGCGATCGCAGCAAGCGCGAGCACCGACACCACAACGCCGATGATCATGGGACCCGGAGAACTCTTCTTTTGAGCACCGCGACGAGCATGCGTGTTGTAGCTCGAGCGGGTCGCCGGAGCAACGCCATGCGAACCGCGAGCGTGATGCGAATGCGATTGGGGGGCCTGCGTTCGCTGGGTAGGTGCCTGCTGCTTAAAGCGGGTGCCGCCTGCAGGCTGGGCCGTACGAGCAGTGGGCTGCTGAGCCGCGTGAGAAGCCGAATGCTGAACCGAACGAGCAGAAGGGTGCTGACCCGTCCGTTGAACAGGTTGGGCCGAACGAGAGAAGGACTGCGCTGGGCGCGCGGCAGGCTGAGCTGCGCGCTGCGTCGGCTGTGCCGGACGCTGGCCAGGCTGGGCAGGGCGCGACGCCGGCTGCTGTGTACGATTCGGCTGGCGCGGATCGGAAGCACTAGGCATGCGAAACCTCCTCGTTTTTACGATCGAGCCACGTCTGCAAAAACAGGCTGGCGGCAATCATGTCGATCTTGCCCCTCATCTGCTTTTCGTTGAGTCCCTGCTCGCGCAGGATACGCTTGGCCTCTTGCGAGGACAGACGCTCGTCCTCAAACTCCAACGGAAGATCGAGCTCGTCGGCAATCTTTTGCGCCACAGCGGCAACGCGCTCGGCCTGAGGGCCGGGCTCACCGGCCATGGTCAGGGGACGTCCGCTTACCAGGATATCGGGCTCATAGTCCTCCACCAGGTAGCGGAACGTCTTGGCCATACCGGTGACCTCGGCAGCCGGAAGCACCTTGACAGGCATCGCCATCTTGCCATCACGGCTCGAGACGGCGATGCCAATCCTGGTCTCCCCTATGTCCAGCGCGAGCGCAACCACAGCGACTTCTTAGATTCTTAGGCGCCGAGCGCGGTCTTAGCGGCCGCGAGGGCATCGGCGATGCCGGCAGCGTTCTTGCCACCGGCCTGGGCCATGTTGGGACGACCGCCACCGCGACCGTCGACCAGACCCGCGATCTGCTTGATCACGTTACCGGCGTGGAAACCGGCCTTGACGGCGTCATCGGAGCCGGCAGCGAGCAGGGCCGGAGTGCCCTTCTCAGTCACGCTGGCAACAACGCAGGCGACAGGGCCGGCGACCTTCTGGTGCACGGTATCCCAAACGTTGCGCAGGTCAGCGGCCTCGAGACCCTGAAGCTCAGCAACAACGAGCTTGTAGCCATTCAGCTCGACGGCGCCCTCGATGGCGCTGGAGATGGCGTCGGAGGAGCCACCGGTCAGAGCCTTCTTGAGCTTATTGGACGTCTCGCGCAGCTCGGCCTGCAGGTTCTCCACGCGAGCGGGAACCTCGTCGACGCGGCACTTGAGCGCAGTAGCAGCGGCGTCAACGAGTGCCAGGCGGTCGGCCATATAGTCGAGGGCACCCTTAGAGGTCACGGCCTCGATACGGCGGACATTGGAGCCCGTGGAGGACTCGGAAATGATCTTGAACAGGCCGATCTCGGCGGTGTTGGCAGCGTGTGTGCCACCGCAGAGTTCGCGGGAGAACGGCTGGTCCTCAGCGCCCACGGAGACAACGCGGACGACGTCGCCATACTTCTCGCCAAACAGGGCGACAGCGCCGGCAGCCTTAGCCTCGTCGATGCCCATGACACGGGTCACGACCGGCTTGGAAGCGAAGATCTGCTGGTTGACCAGGTCCTCGACAGCCTTGAGCTGCTCGGAGGACAGGGCCTCGAAGTGTGTAAAGTCAAAGCGCAGGTGCTCGGGCGTCACCAGCGAGCCGGCCTGGGAGACGTGCTCGCCCAGGACCTGCTTAAGGGCAGCGTCGAGCAGGTGCGTGGCGGTGTGGTTGCGGCGCAGGAAGCCACGGCGCTCGGCGTCAAGCGCGGCGGTCACAGCGGCACCGACGGTCAGCGTGCCCTCGGCAACGTGCGCGACGTGGGCATACAGGCCGTTGTGGTTCTTGGTATCGGAAACGGTAAGAACAACGCCCTCGGCGGAAAGCTTTCCGGCATCGCCCTGCTGGCCACCCATCTCGGCGTAGAACGGGGTGCGGTCGAGCACGACCTCGACGTCCTCGCCGGCGGCAGCGGACTCGACGGACTCGCCGTTGCGCACGATGGCGACAACCTTGGCGCCCTCGATCACATCGTTGTCATAGCCGTCGAACTCGGTCGCTGCGACCTTGTCGGAAAGCTCGACCCACACATCGTTGAAGCTGCCCCAGGCATCGCCCTTTGCGTTAGCGCGGGCGCGGGCCTTCTGGTCCTCCATGCAGGCGGTAAAGCCGTCCGTGTCGACATCGTGGCCAGCGGTGCCGGCGATCTCGACGGTCAGGTCGATGGGGAAACCAAAGGTGTCGTGCAGCTTAAAGGCAACATCGCCCGGAAGCACAGCACCCTCGGCAAGCGCTGCCAGGGCCTCATCCAGGTAGACGCGACCGTTTTCGAGCGTCGTGGAGAAACGCTCCTCCTCGGAGGCGACGATACCCTTGACGAGCGCGACGTTCTTGAGCAGCTCAGGATAGGCCTCGCCCATCTGAGCGTTGACCTCGTCGATGAACTTGGTCAGGAAGGCACCCTCGATACCCAGCAGGCGACCGTGGAACACGGCACGGCGGAGCAGACGGCGAAGGACGTACTCGCGACCCTCGTTACCGGGGAGGATGCCGTCGGAAATCATAAAGTCGACGGCACGGGAGTGATCGGCGATGATGCGCAGCGAGCGGCTGGCGCCGGAGTAATCATCGGCGTCATAGGTCTTGCCGCTGATCTCCTCGCCCAGCTTGATGAGATGCTGCATCAAGTCGCCGTCGTAATTGGCGGTCTTGTGCTGCATGATGGCGGCCATGCGCTCCAGGCCCATGCCCGTATCGAGGTTGCGGTGCGGCAGCTCCGGCATGGAGCCGTCCTCCTGACGGTCGTACTGGGTAAACACAAGGTTCCAGAACTCAAGGAAGCGGTCGCAGTCGCAGCCAGGCTTGCAGTCGGGGCTGCCGCAGCCGACCTCCTCGCCCATGTCAAAGTAGATCTCGGAGCACGGACCGCAGGGGCCGGTGGGGCCAGCGGCCCAGAAGTTGTCGTCCTCGCCCAGGCGGGAGATGTGGTCCTCGGCAACGCCCAGAGAACGCCACACGTCGTGGGTCTCGTCGTCCTCGGTAAAGACGGTAAAGTACAGGCGGTCGAGCGGCAGCTTGAACTCCTTGGTGATGAGCTCAAAGGCCCAGGCGCAAGCCTGCTCCTTGGAGACGCCGCCAAAAGAGAAATCGCCGAGCATCTCGAAGAACGACAGGTGACGGCCGTCCTCGCCGATGCAGTCGATGTCGTTGGTGCGGACGCACTTCTGGCAGGAGATCGCGCCAATCTCCTTCATGGTCTTCTTGCCCTGGTAGTACTCCTTAAACTGGTTCATGCCGGCGTTGGCAAGCAGCAGTGAAGGATCGTCGGGGACGAGGGACGAAGAAGGATAGAGCTTAAGACCGCGCTCCTCAAAGAAGTTGAGGAACTTGGAGCGAATCTCGGCCGTAGTCATTGACGGGTAGTCAGCACTCATAGAGGGAATCTCCTCGGTTTCACATCGAAACAGTTCAAACGTAACGATATTACCATCCCGCCGCGCCTGTGCAAAAAAGAGGGTCGCCAAACAGCGACCCTCCAGCGAA
>CALGZX010000079.1 GCA_937934165.1 uncultured Collinsella sp. | reverse complement strand
TCGTCTGGAACAGTTAGCACTTGAAATGCTCGTTTACGGCGAGAAAAGGCCGCCTACTCGCATTTCGCGACAAGGATTTGTCTGCACCCTGCGCCGCAACGGTCGGCGCGGGAGCTTTTGCCGCAGGCGAATTTGTGAGCTGTACGGATAAAGACAGCAACGCAGCTACGGACGGCGACAGCAATTAGTTACGTGGACAGACAGCCAAGGAAACTACTGTCTCTGTCCGTTAGCAGGCAGAGCCTGCTAACGGCTACCGCGCAGAGCAGTCGGCGCGTTTCATGCGTGAACGGCCCTAACTTCATGCGCAATGCACGCCCCGGCGCAGAGCCGTCTCCACAGCCGCGCAGAGCCGGGCGACATCCTCAATCGGGCTCACATAGGGCGGCATGAGGTAAATAAGGCGGTTGAACGGTCTGATCCAGACGCCCTGCTCCACAAAGCAATTCTGGAGGGCCGCCGTATTCACGGGCTGCTTCGTTTCCACCACGCCGATGCCGCCCAGCACCCGCACATCCTCCACGCCGGGCACGCGGCGGCAGGAATACTCGTCCGTGGCAAACTTAGGCACTTGCACGGTCTCGAGCTCGCGGGCAAGCGCGGCCGAAAGCTCGATGCCGGCGGCGCGACGCACGGCCTGAATCGCCAGCGGGGCCGAGATGCGGCGGCGGTACTCGGCCGAGCCCCACATGTTGCTGCCATAGCTCAGCGCACGTACGGACGCGGCCAGGGCGCGCAGCTCGTCCTCGGAAGGCTGCTCGGCGGTAAGGCCGCATGCCTCACCCTGCAGCAGGGTCGCGCGCAGCGGGCGGGCGCCCACGGTGACATGCCAGCTGTTGTCCCACCAGGCGGCGGTAACGTTTAAGGAGGGGAAGTCCGTCGCGGCCTTGCGCACGGCCTCGTAGCTTGCGCGGTAATCGTGCTTAACGATCACCACGTGCTCGATCACGTCCCGCACGTAACCCATGTCCACGAACTCGGCGAGCGGCACGCGGCCGGCCCCCGTCAGCTCAACGTACGAATCGAGCGCCAAAAATGCCGAGAGCACGTCCGAGAAACCAAAGCGACCGTAAATGCTGCCGCCCACCGTGGCGGTGTTACGCAGCTGCACGCCCACGATGTCGTGGACGGCGAACTCAAAGACATGGTTGACAAGCGCGTTGAGCTCGGCATGACGCTCGAGCTGGCGCAGGGTGCACATGGCACCGATGCGAAATTCGGTCTCGGTCTCCTCAATCTGATCGAGTCCGCAGGCCGAAAGGTCAATCGCCGTCGCCACACGACGCGATCCCAGGCGCATCCAGATGCCACCGCCCACAATCTTGTTGTTGCGGTTCTTCTGCAAGAGCTCATAGGCTTCGGCCGCGTTTCCAACACGGACGTAGGTACCGAACTTGAGCACGTTCTCCCCCATCTCTTCACTTGTCCAGTACCTTTAAGTGTACCAAACGAGGGGGCACAGCTCGTGTCGGGACAAAATGAACCGTTTTCCTCCGTCGCATGCGGATCAAAAAAGGCTCCCAGCCGGAATGGCTGGGAGCCTCATCACATGCTATGTCGAGCGAAGATTTAGCAGATGCCCTGGGCGAGCATGGCGTCGGCGACCTTCAGGAAGCCGGCGATGTTGGCGCCCATGACAAAGTTGCCCTCCTGGCCATACTCCTTGGCGGTGTCGTCCACGTTATGGAACATGCCGCGCATGAGCTGCTCGAGCTTGCCGTCGACCTCCTCGAAGGTCCAGGACAGGTGCTCGGCGTTCTGGCTCATCTCCAGGCCGGACACGAGCACGCCGCCGGCGTTGGCAGCCTTACCGGGCATAAAGGCGACGCCGTTCTCCTGGAAGTAGGTCGTGGCCTCGATGGTCGTGGGCATGTTCGCGCCCTCGCCGACCACCTTGCAGCCGTTGGCGACGAGCGCCTGGGCATCCTCGAGCAGCAGCGTGTTCTCGCGAGCGCAGGGCAGCGCAATATCGCAGGGAAGCTGCCACACGCCGCGGCCGTCGCCCTCGTGCCACACGGCGTTGGGCTTCTCGTCGACGTACATGGCGAGCGTAACGCCCTTGTCGTGGCCGGAGCGCTTCTTGTTATAGACGTGCTCGAGCACGGTGTAGTCGATGCCGTCGGGATCCTCGACCCAACCGTGGGTATCGGAGCAGGCGAGCACCTTGCCGCCGAGCTGAGTGACCTTCTGGACCGCGTAGATAGCGACGTTGCCGGAGCCATGCACGACGACGTTCTTGCCCTCGAAGGAGTCGCCGCGGCTCTTGAGGTACTCATCCACAAAGTAGGCCAGACCGTAACCGGTGGCCTCGGTACGGGCGAGCGAGCCGCCAAAGGAGAGGCCCTTGCCGGTGAGGACGCCGGTCCACTCGTTGGTCAGGCGCTTGTACTGACCGAACAAGTAGGCAACCTCACGGCCGCCAACGCCCAGGTCGCCGGCGGGAACGTCGGTGTTGGGACCGATGTGGCGATAGAGCTCGGTCATGAAGGACTGGCAGAAGTGCATGATCTCGTTGTTGGACTTGCCCTTGGGGTCAAAGTCGGAGCCGCCCTTGCCGCCGCCCATGGGAAGGGTGGTCAGGCTGTTCTTGAGGATTTGCTCCAGGCCCAGGAACTTGAGCATGCCCAGGGTGACCGTCGGGTTAAAGCGCAGGCCGCCCTTGTAAGGTCCAATGGCAGAGTTGAACTCGACGCGGTAACCGCGATTGACCTGAACCTTGCCCTGGTCGTCGACCCAGGGAACACGGAACATGACGATGCGCTCGGGCTCGACGAGGCGCTCAAGCAGGGCGGCCTCCTCGTACTCGGGATGGGCGTCGAGCGCCGGCTGGATGGTGCCGAGAATCTCGGTCGCGGCCTGGATGAACTCAGGCTGCTCGGGATAGCGGGCCTTGAGCTCTTCGAGAACTTTCTGCGTGTAGCTCATGCTTCCTCCAATTGATGGAAAAGAAAAGTGTCGTTCGAGGCGCCCCATGCGCCGCGAGCTTTATCGAGTATGGATAATATCGCACTGTTGCAGCAAAGTTTCGCATAAGCCGACGAGCAGATGTTTCGTTTTGATTACGATGCAGGTAGAAGCGTTTTTGAGTGCCCAACGCGCAAATCGCGTGTTTCGAAGCTGTTTCGTCCACATGTTCCAAACCACCACATTGGGCACCTTTGTGGTGGTGTTGGTGGTTAGAGGACGAGCTGATGGTAGTCGGCAGGGGTTATGCGGCCCTCAGTGGCAGCGCGGAAGGCGGCGAGCGCATCACCCGAGAACGGCATGGCCCAGCACAGACCGCAACCTGCGGTAATGGAGCCGGGCAAAGGCATAATGCGCCCGGGCACGCCGGCATTCAGGCAAAGCTGCTCGCACTCCATCACATCGAAGGTGCTATCGAACGAAACGATGATCTTGCGCTCGTGGTCGAGGGCATCACCGGACGGGCCTTCGCGGTGTGCCTCACGATACGCCGCAGCGGCCGCCTCCTCTTCCGCAGTATGTCCACAGCCACCGCAGCCGCAGGTACAGGGCTCGGAACCATCGCAAGTGCAAGGCTCTCCCGTGTCGGGACAAATATCGTGAGACATGGCAACTCCAATCGTCTAGGCGAGTAACTCGGCCGCCGCAAACTCCTCGGGCGTATTGACGTTTTCGAAGCAGAGCGTCGAGCCCGCGGCCTTAACGATCTGCGGTTCATCCATATAACCAGCCTGAACGCGATTGATCAGGCAGCGAATGCGCTGGCGGTCGCAGGCGAGCAGCTCATGGGCGGCCGGCGCACACGCGTCACGGCGCCAGACGGCGCAAAGCGGCTCAATCCCCCGCTCCTCGCACGGCACGCACACGTCGAGCGCCTCGGCCTCAACACGATCGGCGAGCGCGCCGATGAGTTCCGGCGAGACAAACGGCATATCACAGGCGACGATAGCCGCGAGAGGAAGCCGAGCCGCAGCCAACGAACTCGCGATGCCGCGCATGGCGCCCGCCGACCCTTCAAGGTCCGCCACCACACGCGGCACCAGGCCGCCAAACGCGCGCTCCTCAAGGTAGGCCAACTCGCTGGGACGCGAAGTCGTCACGACCAACTCGCCGGCAACTGGCGCCAGCCGACCCAGCACGCGCTCAATGAGCGGTTCGCCGCAAAACGTCATGCGCGCCTTATCGCGGCCCATGCGTGAGGACAGCCCGCCCGCTTGGACGACGCAAGAAAGATCGACCCGTCTTACGGTAGTCATACGGCAAAACACCTCCATCGGCATGCTCGAAACCCGACACACGAAGCCAGATACCGTCGCCGATAAAGCGGGCGGCACGGCAAACCCACGCAAAAACAAAACAGCGCCTTTGCGGCACGCAGCAAGACCGCGAGCACAAAAGCGCTGGTAGCGTATGGCGGGAACGTATGTGAATCGAACACATCCAAGACGTTTTGCACGCCTCGCAACGGTTTTGAGGACCGCGGAGCCCACCAGAGCCCATCCGTTCCCAAGTGCGGCGGTATTTTACCAAACCGAGCAGCCAATCTAGCGCAGGGAGCGCAGGCCGCCAGAATCCTTGTCGAGCACCGTAAAGCGCACGGCATCTAGGTGCTCCAAGATGCTGATTGCACGTTTGCGCGACACACCCAGGGCCTCGCGCAGTACGCTCGTGGTGGCAGCACCGCCGGCTGCCTCAATGGCGGCGGCAACAAGCTCGCGCGCATGGGCCTCGGCGGCAGCGGACAGGGCAACGTCGCGCTCGACCTTAACGATCGAGCGGTTGAGCGAAAGCTCGCGCAGGGCACGCGTCATGGTGTCGCGGCCGAGCTGCAGCTGTTCGCCCACCTCGGGAAGCGCCGGTGCGTCCAGGCCAGCCTCGTCAAGCAGCGCGACGATGCGCTCGCAAGCCTCTCGCACCACGCGTGCCGCCGCGGCGGCCGAATGCGGATCGAATACCTCGGCGCCCTCGGCGGCGCACACGCCGCGCGAGCAGCCCTCGGCAATCAGAGCCGCGGCAACGCCTTCATCAGCGGCAGGCCACGCAGCATGGGCAACGGCGCCGGGCGTAAAGCCCGTCTCCTTGGGAGACGCCGCATGCATGGCTGACAGGGTCGTCGCCAGTGCATCCATCGCGGCGTCGAGCACCACGGTGTCCGCCAAGAGGTCCGCATCACCCACGGCAAGCTTGCGAACGGAGCCCTGCGCCACCAACCCGCGCAGTGCGGCATCGGCCTCGCCGACACCAAGATCCAAAGCCTCGGCAACATCAACCGCCGTAACTGGCAGCGTCTGCAACGCCAGCCAAGCGCCCACACCGCCCGCGATATCGCCGGACTCGAGCGCCGCATACAGCGCACGCTCCCCTTCGGCAAGCTCGCGCGAGCGACGGCAGCGCGATAGCAGCACGCGCCCGCCGCCAATGAGCATAACGGGCGAATACGACAACACCACGGCATGGTCTCCGGCTCGCAGCGGCAGCGGCTCCTCCAAGCGCCCCTGTACGGTACGGGTCTCGCCCACCGCCATAGGGGCCTCGCCCTCCATGAGCATGATGCGACCGACGACCTCGGCCGTGCCGGCCATCACATGCACACGCGCGCCCGACTCGAGCACGCGCGGCTTGGCGCCCTCGCGGCCCAGGTAGGTGAACGTCATCATAAAGCGCAACGTCTGACCAAAGCGGTCCGCCACGCCCAGCATCTCGCCACGGTCAAGCGCCGCGACACCGTCACCAACCAGGTTGAGCGCCACACGCTGACCAGGCAGCGCGCGCGGCGTATCGCCATGCACCTGAATCCCGCGCACGCGACAGACCGTACGCGACGGCAAGGCCATCAGCTCGTCGCCCACCGCAACCGGTGCATCGTGCAGCGTTCCCGTCACGACGGTGCCGACGCCCTTGATCGTAAAGCAGCGGTCGATAGGCAGGCGAGGCGCGGCATCGCTCCGCTCGGCACGGTCGCGACAGGCATCCCAGCAAACACCCACCTGCTCGTCGAGCACCGCAAGCAGCCCGTCGATCCCCTCGCCCGTCTTGGACGACACGGGCACGATCGGCGCGCCCGCAAACACGGTACCCGACAAAAAGTCATCGACATCGAGCTCGGCAAGCTCGGTCATCTCGGCGTCGGCCAGGTCGCACATCGTCAGCGCGACCACCATATGCGTAACGCCTAACAGCTCCAGCACATGCACGTGCTCGCGGGTCTGCGGCATTACGCCCTCGACGGCCGAAACCACCAGCACGGCAACGTCGATGCCCGTCGCACCCTGTACCATGGCGCGCAGGTAATGGGCATGCCCCGGCACATCGACCAGGCCGACGATCTTGCCGCTCGGCAGTGCCAGCTCGCCAAAACCCAGCTCCACGGTCATACCGCGACGGCGCTCAACCTCCAGACGGTCGGGATTCTTGCCGGTCAGTGCCTCGATCAGCGCCGACTTACCGTGGTCGACGTGGCCCGCCGTGCCAACGATAACGGGACACTCCACCAGCGCTTTAACCTCACTCATCGAGCAATCGCCTTCTTAACGCACGCGACGAGCGTCGTTGCCGCCGTCTCGATATCGCGGTCGCCCACGAGCGTACGCACGTCAAACAGGACACGATCGTGCGAGGCTCGCGTGACGACCGGCGTGTCGAAATCTTGAACGAGCGAGCGCTTGAGCGCGTCAACGGAAAGACGCTCATCGACAAGACGCACGGCAACGCACATGGTGGGCAGCTCGACGGTAGGCAGCGAGCCGCCGCCGGGAGTCGACGACTCCTCGACGATTTCCAGCTGCACGGCACACGGACAGCCAGCCTTATCGAGGCCCGCCACCATCAGCTCGCGCAGCTTGCGTGCACGACGCTCCAGATGTGTCTGCGGAAGCGTGAGCATGTTGAGCACCGGCACCTCGCGATGGGCCACATCCGCCCCATCCATGTAAATGCGCAGTGTGGCCTCGAGCGCCGCCAGTGCGAGCTTACCCGGGCGCAGAGCACGCATAAGCGGATGTGACCCACAGGCCTGGACCAGGTCACGACGGCCCATGATAATGCCCGCCTGTGCTGCACCGAGCAGTTTATCGCCCGAGCACGACACCAAATCGAGCCCCGCCGCAACCGAAGCCGGCGTGGTTTCTTCGCCGCCGCGCACCAAGATGTCGTCGGGCAACAACGCGCCCGACCCCTGGTCCTCGTAGAACAGCAGACCATGTTTGTGGGCCAGAGCGGCGAGCTCCCTTGAGCTCACTTCCTCGTGAAAGCCCTCGATGCGATAGTTAGAAGGATGAACCTTCAGGATCATGGCCGTTTCGGGCGTGATGGCGCGCTCGTAGTCGCCCAGATGCGTGCGGTTGGTGGCGCCGACCTCGACGAGTTTGGCGCCCGAGGCCGCCATGACGTCGGGGATGCGGAAGCTGCCGCCAATCTCGACAAGCTCGCCGCGGCTCACGATAACCTCTTTGCCTGCGGCATGGGTCGCCAGCACCAGCAGCACCGCAGCGGCGTTGTTGTTGACCACGAGCGCGTCCTCGGCACCGGTGAGCGAGCGAATCAGCTGCGCGGCGTGCTCCTTGCGCGACCCGCGCGAGCAGGTGTCCACGCTGTACTCGAGCGTGCTATACCCGCGCGCGACCTCGGCCACGGCCTTGGCGGCCGATTCCGCGAGCGGGGCGCGACCCAAGTTGGTATGGATAACCACACCCGTGGCATTAACCGCTGGGCGCAGGCTCGGCAGCGCGGAGCGATGCGCACGCCACTCGATGGCCGAGGCCAGCTCGCGCTTGGAACGCGGGACGGCACCGGCACGAATCGCGGCGCGCTCCTCGTCGAGCTCGGCCGTCACGGCAGCATGGACCACCGCGTCGCAGGTCTCCCCCGCCGCCTTCACCACCGGCCACTCGGCAAGCAGCTCGTTGACGGAAGGAATGGCGCGCAGGCGGGCGCGCACCTCATCGGACATGTTCTGGCTATCGCTCATGTGCAGCCTTTCAAAAGAAACGTGGATCAGTCGAATACATCAGCTGAGTCAATTACTCGTCATTATCCCCGCGCGCGACAATCTTTTCCACGCGAACGGCGTTTTCCTGGGT
>CALGZX010000078.1 GCA_937934165.1 uncultured Collinsella sp. | reverse complement strand
GATATGGCACCGTGGGGACACATGTATGTCAATCCTGGTCTAACAGAGCCTTAAATAATCATTTGGCTGCCCGCTGGCTAAGTGAGTAGACTTTTTTGGAAATGCCGAGCACCCAACTTATTTTCCTCAATAAAACCGCAGGTCAAAGACTTGTGCTCTGTCGGTGTGGTCGGGGATTCGGTAAAAGTCTACTCACTTAGTTTTGCGTGATGCATATTGTTCGCAATGTGACCCCAGCCGGGGTGATTCCACCGCAAATTAGCTGCTCCCATCGCCGCAATTAGGCGCCGTACGGATTCCGGTCCCTCTCTATGCGTTGGCGGATGTGGGCGTACTCGATAACCAACAGTACCAGCAGCAGGGCCATGATGGCTAGGTAGCTTACGACGGCGCCCATCAGGCCGAGCAGATTGATTAGAATCACCGGCAGTACCACGCTCGCGGCAAAACAAATCAGGTAGACCTTGGTGACGTCGCCGGCGTGGCGCAGCACCGTGATGATGGCGTAGATAAAGTCGATGGCCGCGGTGACGCCGCCGGCGACGACCATCAGCAGCGCCAGCGTACGGTAGCGTTCAAAGCTGAGACCGTACATAAAGCTCATGAGGGGAATACCGGGACCTGCCATAAATGCGGCGCACACGCCGGTGATGACCACGATCAGCGCCATAACGGCAACAATAATCAGGTCAAAGCGACGACGCTTGCGAGGATTAGCCCAAATGCTCGACAAGCGCAGGAGCTGCGGTTTATAGACAAATCCAATGCTCAACAGAATAGCCTGAGCTGGAAAAAAGAGGGCATTAAAGTACAGCTGGTATTTGTAGGCCAGTGTGCCTTCCATCACAAACTTGGGCATGCTCTCGATAAGGTTGAACAGGAATAGCGCGCCAAAGAGTGGAGCGCACTGGACAAACAGGTGGCCGACCTCGCGCAGGCTCACGCGGCGCGATTTTTCGGTCTCGAGCAGGGCAAGCGGCGCGGTGACCAGCACGAGCGAGGCGATCGCGGTGACGCCCATGGCCATGGCCGCGACGGGCATGCTGCGCGTGAGGAGCAGCGCCACGCTGAAGACCGCGATGACGCCGACGGAGCGTAGCGTTTGGCTCATGCCAGCCAAGTAGAGCTTGTCGGCCTGCTGCAGGCGGCCTTCGTACACGTCGGCGACGCCGTCTATCACCTTATACAGGTAGACGCCCAGGCCGATCGTCGCCATCTGCGCGTCATAGCCGCGGGCGCTGCTGTACATGAGGCCGCAGCCTAGGGCGAGCGCTCCGCAAAGCCAGCGGTTGAGCTGGTAGGAGGCAAAGGACGTCGTTTCGTCGATGTCCGAGACCTGAAAATTGCGCACGCCATAGTTGCACGCGATCATGATGAGCGTGCCGGTGACAAAGGCGATGGAGAATTTGCCTGCTTCTTCTGCTCCCACGAGCTGCGTAGACACGATGGTGAGCAGCGGAAACGCCAAGCCCCACACGGCGGTGCCGAGGGTGTTCCAAAGATAGTCGCGACTGGTGGCGTGCTCCTCGTATTCCGCTTCCTGCATGGAGAAGCCGCCGCCGTAGACGGCGCCGAGCAGACGGTTCCACCAAGCGTTGACCATGCGGCGAACGGGGCCGGGCTCCCGATCGCGTTCGCGCCGACGACGTGTGGCTTGGCTGCTATCGGGCCCGCCGGCGTTGCGCTGGCTCAGCTCCTGGATGCGAGCGAGCTCCTCGGCGGTGTGCGAGGCCGGGAACAGGCCGTTCTCGATGCGACCGCCCTGGCTGGGTGCCCCGCCCGATACGGTGGGGTCGGAGACGCCGTTGTGACGGGCGATGGCGCGGCGGATGCTATCGAGGGGCGTGATACTCAAAGCGGAGTCCTTTCTATTGCTGCGCTTTAGTATAGACGCGACGGTGTTCGCTCGTGTTTTTGAACGGATTGTTCAATAATTTCGGCGGGCGGCTGTAATTTGTCGGTAAACGTGCGGTATCCTGTTGAAGTTTTGTGACACCCCCGATGCCGCCCACGCGGTACCAAGGAGCTTCTACCTATGGACGTCGCCGCATTCTTACTGGCTCTTGTGCCGATTATTTGGCTGGTCGTGATGCTGCTGTGCTTTAAATGGCCAGCTTGGAAGGCCGCTATCGGATCGTTTGTCCTTTCGTGCTTGCTTGCCTTCGCATGGTGGCACCTGCCGGCAGCGCAGATCGCGACCGCCTCGCTCGAAGGTTTTTTGATGGCTCTGTGGCCCATCGTCCTGGTGATCATCGCCGCGGTGTTCACGTATAACCTGTGCGTTCGTACGGGCGCCATGGACGTGATCGGCAGCATGATCACCTCCATCAGCAGCGACCGCCGTCTGCTGGCGCTGCTCGTGGCTTGGTGCTTCGGTGGCTTTATGGAGGGCATGGCCGGCTTCGGTACCGCTGTCGCCATTCCCGCCGGCATGCTCGCGGGCCTGGGCTTTGAGGCCGTGCCTGCCGTGCTCATCTGCCTGCTGGCCAACGGCGTGCCCACGCCCTACGGCTCCATCGGCATCCCCACGGTGTCCGTTGCCGACCTGGTGGGTTTGGATTCCCTTCACCTAGCGACCGTTCAGCTGGTGCAGCTCGCACCGTTCTTTGTGGTGATGCCGCTATTTATTGTGCTGGTTGCGGGCCGTGTTGCCGATGACCAGGGCAATGCCGCGAGTGTGGGCGAGCGTCTGCACGGTGTTGCCGGCGTGGCGTTGCTCTCCGGCGTGTCGTTTGTCGGCGCGGCTCTGGTCGTTGCCATGTTTGTGGGCCCCGAGCTGGCCGTGGTCGTAGGATCCATCGTTTCGCTCGCGCTGACAGCTGCGCTTGCCATGCGTGCCGAGAAGTCGGGGCATCTGGACGCACGCTTCCATATGAATATCGAGGCCGGCGAACAGCTCACCGTTAAATCGGCGCTTTCGGCCTGGTCGTGCTTCATTCTGATTTTTGTACTGCTGCTGGGTACGTCCAACCTGGTGCCCGCCGTGCATGCCGCGCTTGCGCCCTTTGCAAGCCACGTGCAGGTGTATTGCGGCGAGAACCCCGGTACGCTTACGTTTTCGTGGATTAACACGCCGGGTGTTTGGATCTTCCTGGCCGCGTTTGTCGGCGGTGCCATTCAGGGTGCTTCGCCACGCATGATGGGCGAGGTGCTGGCCGCGACTGTGAAGCAGATGATGCCGACGGTGATCACGATGCTTTCGGTGCTGGGCTGTGCCAAGGTGATGGGCTATGCGGGCATGATCTCTTCGATCAGCGCGTTCTGCATCGCCGTCGCCGGTGGGCTGTACCCGATTCTGGCTCCGTGGATCGGCGCAGTCGGTGCGTTTGTGACCGGCTCGGGCACGTCCTCGGGCATGCTGTTTGGCCCCATTCAGAGCCAGGCTGCCACTGCGCTGGGTGTGAGCGACTACTGGATGGTCGCGTTGAACGCCCTGGGCGTCGCCGCCGGTAAGATGATCTCGCCGCAGACCCTCGCCATTGGTCTTGCCGCCGTGCTCGTGCGCGGTAAGGATGCCGAACTCCTGGGCGCCGTCCTGCCCTACGCCGCCGGCATGCTGGTCCTGATGAGCGCCATAGCCATGCTCGGCCAAGGCCTGCCGCTGTAGTCGGCACTTAGGGACGTTCCTTATGTGCCGGCACTCTGGGAACGTCCCTAAGTGCCGGCATCCGGGGACACTCCTTGAATGTTGTCTGTTCAAGAGTGTCCCCAATGACTAGTCGTTTAAAAGCGTCCCCAATGACTAGGCCGCTTGCCTGCGATTTTTGACCGTTGGGCGGGCTTGCCGCCCTTGCCGCAAAAACGTTTTTGCATATCGGGTACAACGGGCTTTACGTGAGTAAAGTGCGCGTCGCGTCAACGTGTCGCGTTTTTAAAGGAGGCCCCATGCCTGGTGTTACCCCTGCAGAAGTTCTGTCCAACTTTGGTATTACGCTCGTTGAAGATCCCGCCGAGAATCAACCCCGTCTGCTGGTGGACCTGCCGGCGGCAGAGCTTGTCGAGCACGCTATTCGTCGCAAAGAGGGCCGTATGGCTTCTAATGGCGCGCTCGTGATCGAGACGGGGGAGCGCACTGGTCGTTCGCCCAACGATCGTTTTATCGTTGACACCCCCGATGTTCACGACAAGATCGCCTGGGGTGCGGTCAACCGCCCACTGTCCGTCGAGAGCTATGAGGCCATCAAGGCCGGCATCGTCGACTATCTCAACGAGCGCGACGTGTTCGTCACGCGCGGCATGGCGGGCGCTGACCGCAACCACACGCGTCGCCTGCTTGTTGCCTGCGAGCGTGCCAGCCAGGCACTCTTCATTAAGCAAATGCTCGCCCGTCCGCTCGCCCGCGAAATCGCGCGCACCGGCGAGCCCGACTTCTGCGTGCTCGCAGCGCCCGGTTACCAGTGCGATCCTGCCATCAAGGGCCTCAACTCCAGCGCCGCCGTGGTCATCAACTTCCAGGAGCGCGTGATTTTGGTCGCGGGTACCGGCTACTCCGGCGAAATCAAAAAGTCCATCTTCAGTGTCATGAACTACCTGCTGCCTGTCGAGGACGACGTGCTGCCCATGCATTGCTCGGCCAGCATGGATCCCGTCACGCACGAGACCGCCGTGTTCTTTGGCCTGTCCGGCACCGGCAAGACCACGCTTTCGGCCAATCCCACGCGCCTGCTGATCGGCGACGACGAGCACGGTTGGTCCGACATGGGCATCTTCAACATCGAGGGTGGCTGCTACGCCAAATGCGAGGGCCTGGACGCCTTCCACGAGCCCGAGATCTTCAACGCCGTCCGTTTTGGCGCCATTTGCGAAAACGTGGTGCTCGACGAGAACCGCAAGCCCAACTACGACGACATCTCGATCACGCACAACACGCGCGTGGCCTATCCCGTGGAGCACATTCCTAACGCGTGGACTAAGGGCATGGGCACCACTCCGAGTGTCGTGCTGTTCCTGACTTGCGACGCTTTTGGCGTGCTGCCGCCCATCTCGCGCCTGACGGCCGACGCCGCCATGTACCACTTTGTGACGGGCTTTACGGCTAAGATTCCCGGCACCGAGGTCGGCGTCACCGAGCCCACGCCCACGTTCTCTTCGCTGTTCGGCGAGCCGTTTATGCCGCTCGACCCCATGGTTTACGCCAAGATGCTTGGCGAGCGCATTGCCGACGGCCGCACGCGCGTGTACCTGGTCAACACCGGCTGGATCGGCGGCGGCTACGGCGTGGGTCATCGCATCGAGCTGGCCTACACGCGCTCGCTGGTCGCGCGCGCCCTCGACGGCACCATTGAGGACAGCGAGTTCGTGCACGACGACATCTTTAACGTCGACATTCCCACGACGTGCCACGGCGTGCCCGATGGCATCCTGGTGCCGCGCCAATACTGGCAGAGCACCGCGCGCTACGACGAGGCCGCGCACAACCTGGCGGTGATGTTCGAGGAGAACTTCGAGAAGAAGTACTCGCACCTGCCCGAGTCCGTCAAAGCCGCCGGCCCGCACGCCCAGGTGTCCGCCGAGGCCCGTCATCGCGGCCGCGGCCTGCTGGGACTCCGCCACTAGCTTCGCCGTGAGTCCATATCCACCACAAAGGGGACAGGCACCTTTGTGGTGGTTTTGCTCACGTGGATGACTCGGGTTACAATACGCCTGACATATCGTCCCCTTCTCCGGATGGGGACAGCGTAAGCGTTCTTGTGACGGCACCGTAGGACTTTGAAGGTGGTCGTTGTAAGGGCGCTTTTTGTTTAGGCGCTCGCGTTGGCGCGAATCGTGAAGGGAGCATGTGTGAAGAGCTTTATTGCCGAGGATTCATTTTGGGAGCTGTTTCCGCAGGCAGCGGTCGGTGTTGTAGTCGTTGAGGGCATGAAACCCGCGGCGCAGATTCCTCAAGAGGACGTGGACGCGATTGCGGCGCTGCTCGATCGCGCCAATATCGACGCGGAGCGTCATCTGACCAGCGACACTATCAGCGAGAACGCACCGGTCAAGGCATGGCGCGAGGCGTATCGTCTGTTCAAGACTAAGAAGGGTGCGCGTTGTTCGATTGAGAACCTGCTTAAGCGCGTGCTCAAGGGCAAGCCGGTCGGTCATATCACGCCGGCGGTGGATATTTACAACACGGTGTCGCTGACCTACGCGCTGCCCGTGGGAGGCGAGGATCTGCATGCGATCGAGGGAGACCTTCGCCTGAAGGTGACCGACGGTGGCGACGCGTTCTTGCCGCTTGGCGAGGAGGCGGACGATCCGACGCTGCCCTGCGAGCTGGCCTATATCGATGATGCGGGCGCCGTGTGCCGCTGCTGGAACTGGCGCGACGGCGTTCGAACGGCTCTGTCCGATGATTCGGCCGATGCGTTCCTGGCGATTGAGTGCGTGGAGCCCGAGCGAATGAAGGACTGCCAGGCCGCGATCGATCGCCTCGCTGAGTTGCTCGAGCGTTATCTGGGAGCGACGGTTGTCGTTAAGACGCTTGTGACTCGCGACAATCCCTGCGTGGAGCTGTAGCGAAGTCTGCGGATCAAACTCGACGGTCAAAACCACCACAAAGGTGCCTGTCCCCTTTGTGGTGGTTTTTATGTTGATGGGTTAACAAATGGGGTATTTGGGTACGGCTGTCGCCTTATGCGACTAAGATGTTTACCCGTAAGCATTGTGCAAGCGAAAGGCGGTCGTCTCCCATGCAGCAGAACGACGAGACACGTTTCGAGGACTTTGTCGGACTGATCAGCGGGCTCTACAAGGAGATTCAGCGCATTAAGACATCCGAGGGCGCAAGGCTGGGCCTCAAGGGCTCCGACGTTATGTGCCTGTACTATCTTGAGCGCAGCAAGGACGGCCTGACTGGCGCCGACCTTGCTCGCATGGCAGGCGTGACCCGCGCCGCCGTCTCGCGCACGCTCGCGCATCTGGAGGAGGGCGGCTACGTCGAGGTCGATGATTCGGGCGATGCCGCCGTTAAGTATCGTGCTCCGGTGCGCCTGACCGCTCTGGGCGGCGAGAGTATGAGCGAGGCGGACCGCATCATTCGCGAGGTGCTCGATACCACCGGTAAGGCTATGGGTGTGGAGCAGCGCGAGCAGATGTATGCGTCGCTACGCACGATTCTCAACACCCTGCGCGAGATCTAAGGCCGCCAAGGCATTTGCTTCCAATTAACAACTGCATAGTCCCGTTTGAGCGCGTATGCCGTGCCGGGGCTTGCTGTCAAAATTCCCTGCGCGGGACCTGCGCAAGAAAGGATTCGCTATGTCCGTCCGTATTATTACCGATTCCGCAAGCGATATGTCACCGGCCGAGCACCCAGCATTGGCCGTTTTGCCACTGTCCGTCACCTTTGGCACCGATGTGTACATGGATGGCGTCGACATCGATCACCAGCGCTTTTACGAGATGCTCGTGGAGCGCGATGAGTTGCCTAAGACCGGCCAGGTCAACCCGTACGCGTTTTCGCAGGCTATTGCCGAGGCGCGTGAGGCCGGCGATGAGGCAGTGATTATTACCGTGGGCGCTAAGCTTTCGGGTACCAACCAAAGTGCCCGCACCGCACTTGCCGAGGCGCCGGGCGGCGATGTGTATGTGGTGGATAGCAATAACGTTACCCTGGGCGAGCGCGTGCTGGTTGAGTACGCGCTGCGTTTGGTGGACGAGGGCCAGGGCGCGGCTCAGATCGCGGCGGCTGTCGAGGCCGTGCGCGACCGTGTAGTCGTCATCGGCCTGCTCGAGACGCTTGAGTACCTCGTTCGCGGCGGTCGCCTGTCTGCTGCGGCTGGTGCTGTGGGCACGTTGCTCAATGTGAAGCCCGTTGTGGCAGCGGAGGACGGTCTGATCGTGCAGCTGGGCAAGGCTCGTGGCTCCAAGAACGGCCGGAACCTGCTCAACCAGAAGGTCGAAAAGGCAGGCGGCATCGACTTTTCCATGCCGCTGGCGCTCGGCTATACGGGCCTTTCGGATGCGGTGCTCAAGAAGTATGTCGAGGACAGTGCGGCACTGTGGGCTGGTCACACCGAGGGCGAACTGCCCGTTCACACCATTGGTGCC
>CALGZX010000077.1 GCA_937934165.1 uncultured Collinsella sp. | reverse complement strand
AAACTTAGCCCGTGCCGGGGCCGCTGAGCCCTGACCGGCGGGATACACAGGTTCAGATGGGGCTTTGATGCATGGGTGGTCTGTTGTTGTGCAAATGGGTATCATACTGTGGTTATTGTATCGACTCTGTGATGCATGTTTGTACGTTCCCGGCGGTCGGTTTGCCAGAAGCGCCCCGTCGGTTGTTCCAGACCAGTTTCGAAGAAAGGAAACCACACGAACCTATGGCAGCTAAAAAATCATCTCCCTTGAAGATCATCCCGCTCGGCGGCCTTGATGGTATCGGCAAGAACATGACGGTCTTCGAGTGCGGCGACGACATGGTGCTCGTCGACGCTGGCCTCATGTTCCCCGACGACTCCCAACCCGGTATCGACCTGGTGCTTCCTGACTATACCTACGTTCTTGAGAACGAAGAGAAGCTCCGCGGTATCGTCGTTACCCACGGCCACGAGGACCACACCGGTTCGCTTCCGTATCTGCTGCAGGACCTCAACAATAAGGTGCCCATCTTCTCGAGCAAGCTGACGCTTGGCTTTATCGAGGGCAAGCTTTCTGAGTTCCGCATCCGCGCACCCAAGTTCCGCGAGGTCAAGGGCGGCAGCCATGTCAACCTCGGCGGCATCTCGCTCGACTTTTTCTCGATGACGCACTCCATCCCCGGCGCTCTGGGCGTGTTTATCCGCACCAATCAGGGCACCGTTATGCACACCGGCGACTTTAAGCTCGACCAGACGCCCATCGATGGTGTTACGCCCGACTATGCCGCTATCAGCCGCTTTGCCAAGCAGGGCGTCGACCTGCTGCTGTCCGACTCCACCAATGCCACGGTTCCCGGCTTTACCAAGTCCGAGGCCGAGGTTGGACCCAACCTGCTGCACGCCATCAAGAACGCCCCGGGTCGCGTGTTCGTCGCGTCGTTCTCGAGCCACATCCATCGTTTGCAGCAGATCTGCGATGCCGCCCGCAAGTGCGGCCGTAAGGTTGTTGTGACCGGTCGCTCCATGCTCACCAACACCCGCGTGGCGCGTGAGTTGGGCTACCTCAACATCGACGACGCTGATATCATCGATGCCTTTGACATTGATAACCTGCCCGACGACAAGATTGTCGTCATGTGCACCGGTTCGCAGGGCGAGCCGCTGTCGGCCCTGTCCCGCATGGCCAACGGAGAGCACAAGACGCTCTCCATCCACGAGGGCGATACCGTCATCCTCTCGGCAACGCCCGTTCCTGGCAACGAGAAGGCCGTCCAGCAGGTCGTCAACAGCCTGGCCAAGCTCGGCTGCGACGTGTGGGATAAAAACCGCGCTCTCGTCCACGTCTCGGGCCACGGTAGCCAGGAGGAGCTCAAGCTCCTGATGGCCATGGCCAAGCCCACGTACTTTATGCCGGTTCACGGTGAGGCCGTGCATCTGCGCGCCCATGCCCAGCTGGCCCGCAAGATGGGCATCAAGGACGATCATATCTTTATCCTCGATAACGGCGACACGCTCGAGATGCGCGGCGGTATCGTCAAGCGCGGTACGCCCGTCGAGTCCGGCGTCGTCTACGTCGATGGCCTGCGTATCGGCGATACCGACCCCATCGTCTTGCGCGATCGCCAGAAGCTCGCCAACGACGGTATGGTTACCGCTGTTGCCATCGTCTCGCTCAAGCACAAGAAGATCGAGGCCATCGAGTTCTCGGGCCGCGGTGTCTCGTTTGCCATCGACGACCAGTTCTCCGAGGATGCCTCCGCGTCCATCATGAAGACGATCGAGAAGGGCAAGTTCAGCTTTACGAGCAGCGGTTCCGATGCTATTCGTAAGGCCGTGCGCGATTCGCTCTCTAACTTTATCTGGAGCCGTACGCGCACCCGTCCGATGATCATCCCGGTCGTCATGGAGGTTTAGTTTGGCGCGTGGATCTGCACAAAACGCCAAAGGCAATAAGGCCAATAACCAACCGGCATCTGCTAAGGGTGCCGGTTCCCATCTGCGTGCCAATAAGGGCCACGAGTCCGAGTTCGATGAGTTCGAGCCCCTGGTCGAGCCTTCGGCCAACCGTGATATCGCCGGCGTGGTCATCGCCGTTTTGGCGATTGCGTCCTTCATTGCCGTGATTTCGCCTGCGACCGCACCCGTTACGGCTGCGGTTGCCGGTTTCTACCACCTGGGCTTTGGTCTGGGCGCCTACGTGCTGCCGATCGTCATTTTGCTGTTTGCCGCCACGCTCTTTTTAGGCGAGGACTCGCCGCTCAACGTGCGCTCTGTTGCGGGCGGCGCCGTGGTCTTTATCGCCGTCGTCTCCATTCTTTCGCTGATGGTGCCGGGTACGAGTGTCTCGTGTGACCTTATGTTCACGCCGCAAAATTTGTCCGCCTCGGGTGGCTACATCGGTGCGTTTATTGCGAGTGCGCTGCAGAATGCCCTGGGTAAGCCTATCGCGATGGTAGTCCTGTTGGGCCTTGTCGTCGTGGGCTTGGTCATCATCGGCTTTTCGGTTGGCGGCGTTTTGCGCTCTGCTCGCGACCGCGCGGCCGATTTTGCCGAGCGCCGTCGTGCCGATGTTAACGCGAGTCCGTGGGGTGACGACGAAGCTCTGTCGGTGCCCGGCGTTGCCCGTCCGCACCTGAGCATTCTTCGTCAAAAGGGCTCCGATGCTGCCGTGACCACGGTCATGGGCAACGATGTGGACCCGGTTTTGGACGATGACGACGAGGACGAGGATCCGTTTGTCGACGTGTCCGAGTCGGTTGAGGCTGAGCGCGCTAAGACGACGCTGCTGCCGCGCCGCCATGCCAAGAAGGGCAAGGCTGCGCCTAAGCTCAATACAAGCGAGCCCGACCCGTCTTGGTCCGATAGCGAGATTGAGCTCACCGAGGGCGATGACGAGGACGACGAGGCTCCGATTGAGACCGCAAAGACAACTTTGCTGCCGCGTCGCCATGCCAAGCGCCCCCAGGTAACCGGCCAGCTTTCGATGGAAGACGACCCCGATAAGATCGACGAGTCCGAGCCGCCGTTTGCCGTGAATCCTGTTTCGGCAGCACCTCAGATTCCTGACTTCTTGAAGCATCCCAAGGTTGCCGATGTGCCTGCCTCGAGTGCTGTCGAATCGGCTGCGGCTAGCGATGGGGGAGCGGACGGCGGCACCGCAGATAACGAGGGCGAAGAAGAGGACGGCCTCAAGCTTCCGCCGCTCGAGATCCTGCACGCCAACCCGCAGTCGGCGTCCGCCGCGTCTTCGGACAAGGAGCTGGAGCAGACCGCTGAGTCACTGCAATCCACCTTGCTTGAGTTTGGCCGCAGTGCCCGCGTGGTCGGCTGGATCGCCGGCCCCACGGTTACGACCTTTAAGCTTCAGCCCGGCGAGGGCGAGCGCGTGAGTAAGATTTCGAGCCTTGAGGACGATATCGCGCTTTCGCTCGCTGCCCAGTCGGTGCGTATCTTTGCCCCGATCCCCGGCACCTCGCTCGTGGGCATCGAGATTCCCAATCGCAAGCGCCAAAACGTCAATCTGGGCGACGTGCTGCCCTATGTTAAGGGTGGTCCGCTCGAGCTCGCCATCGGCCGCGATGCCGAGGGCACGCCGGTTGTCGCTGACCTCGCCAAGATGCCCCACCTGCTGATCGCCGGTACGACCGGATCTGGTAAGTCGGTGATGATCAATTCCATCATCACGACCCTGCTCATGCGCGCGCTTCCCGAGGATGTTCGCCTGATCATGGTCGACCCCAAGCGCGTCGAGCTCGCGGGCTATAACGGCCTGCCGCATCTCTATGTGCCGGTCGTTACCGAGCCCAAGCAGGCCGCGAGTGCTCTGCAATGGGCCGTGTCCGAGATGGAGCGTCGCCTGAAGGTCTTCGAGCGCCTTAACGTGCGTAAGATCTCGACCTACAACGAAAAGCAGGCCGCCGGCGAGTTTGAGCGTTACGATACCCCGCCGCAAAAGATGCCCTATCTGGTCATTATCATCGACGAGCTCTCGGACCTGATGATGGTCGCCGGTAAGGATGTCGAGGCCTCGATCGTGCGTATTGCACAGCTGGGCCGTGCTGCCGGTATTCATCTTATCGTGGCCACGCAGCGTCCGAGCTCCAACGTGGTGACGGGCCTTATCAAGGCCAACATTACCAACCGTATCGCCTTTAACGTCGCCACGGGCATCGACTCGCGCGTCATCATCGACCAGATGGGTGCCGAAAAGCTCACCGGTTTGGGCGACATGCTGTTCTCCAAGGTCGACTGGGGCAAGCCTCGCCGTATCCAGGGATGCTTTGTTTCGGATGACGAAATCAACGAGATTGTCGAGTTCGTCAAGTCGCAGAGCGAGCCCGACTACCACGAGGAGATCCTGTCTGCCGTGGCTCCCGCCTCGATGTCCATGGTGGGTGGCGGCGGCATTGTCCGCACCGGAGTAGCCGAGCCGCAAGACGATGATCCGCTCATTTGGGAAGCCGCCCATATTGTGGTGGAATCGCAGCTTGGCTCCACATCTGGCCTGCAACGTCGTCTGAAGGTTGGCTATGCGCGTGCCGGGCGTATTATGGACATGCTGGAAGAAAAGGGTGTCGTCGGCCCGCCCGACGGTTCCAAGCCGCGCGAGGTCCTGTTGGACGAGGAGGGGCTTGCCGCGCTGGAATCTGTCGACGCCGAGATGGCACGTGAAGATCGTGAGTTTGGAGGATTCTGATGGCTGCACGCTTTGGTGACATGCTGCTTGAGCAGCGTCGCCGAATGGGCCTTTCCATTCAGCAAGTCGCCAACACCATCAAAATCAGGCCGCAGATCATCGAGTTTTTCGAGACCGGTAACTTTGCTTCGATGCCGCCGCGCGGCTATGCGCAGGGCATGATTTCGAGCTATGCTCGCTTTTTGGGCCTCAATCCGCGCGAGGTCGTCAATGCCTACTTTGACGATCTGATGGCATACGAACGCGAGACGTCGCAGCAGGGCGGTCGTTTTCAGGACGCCGCCGGCTACGTCAATTCGCGTTCCTCGGTCGAAAACGGGCGCTTCCTGATGGTTCAGGGCGGTCGTTCGACCCGCTATGGACAGCGTCCTCAGCAGGCCGGTTATATTACCGAGACGGGTTCGGGCGAGGAGATTCGCTCACAGCGTGACCGGTTCCGCAGTACGCCGATGCCCGAGGACCGTGCACTTCCCGCTGCCCGAGGCGTGGCGCGTGACCCTCGTGCCGGCTACGGCGACGGCGGCTATTCCGATCGCGGTTACCGTGGTGCCTCTACGGGACGCTCTCGCGGTGGCTATGCGGATGCCGATACCACGCAGGTGACGCCGCGTCTTCGCTCTCAATCACAGCCGTATGGCCAGCGCTCTTCGGCTCCGCGTTCGGGCCAGCGTGGCTATCAAGGCCGCGGTGAACTTGCGCCCCGCTCGGGTCAGCGCAGCCTTCAGGGCCAGGGTGGCTATCGCGGCCGTTCCGATAGCAATCGTGGTCGTATGCCTCAGGGAGGCGGCCGCAGCAGTTCCAGTCGTGGACGCGGCGGATCACGTACTCCTCAAAACACCGCGCTCGATCCGCGTATCGTCTACACCGGCATCGGCGCCGTTGCGCTGCTGTTGATTGTGCTCATCGTGGTGCTTCTGCGCGGCTGCGCATCTTCGGCGCCCGAGACCACGCCCGAGACGTCCACTGCCACCAAGACGACGACTAAGAAGTCTTCTAAGAAGACCGAAACGGTTGACGAGGACGAAGACGCCGATGAGGCGACGGATGAGTCGACTGATTCGGACGCTACCAAGACGACGGCCAAGAAGGAAGAGAACGAGGTTACGAAGGTCAAGGTCTCCGTTGCCAAGGGAAAGACCGCGTGGATTGAGGTCAAGGTCGATGGCAAGTCGGTCTATGGCGCCCAGGCGACTGGCCCCTTTGAGCAGGAGTACACGCCCGAGTCCTCGATCGAGATCACCACGTCCAAGCCTTCCGATGTCACCGTTACCAAGAACGGTGAAAAGGTCCGTTACGATACCAAGACCTCCGGCGTGGCGCGTGTGACGATCACCGTTCCCAAGAAGGAGACGACTGATTCCGAGAATGGTGAAAGTTCTGATGATACCGACACCACCGATGGTACCGATACCACCGACGGTACCGATGCCCAGTCCACGGATTGCGCCGATACCGCAACTGACGGTCAGACGTCCACCGATTCTACCGACTATTCGTACGATAGCTACTAAGCCGCTCGTACGCGAAAGGAAACATCATGGCTAAAGATTCCAGCTTCGACGTCGTGTCCGAGGTCAACATGCAAGAGGTCGACAACGCCTTTCAGCAGACCACGCGCGAGATTTCCCAGCGCTATGACCTTAAGGATTCCGGCGCCACGATTGAGCTTTCGAAGGGCGACAAGCTCTTTACGATCAACGCCCCGGCCGACTTTGTCTCCAAGCAGATTGTCGACGTGCTGAGCTCCAAGCTCATCAAGCGCGGCATCGACCTCAAGGCTGTCTCGTGGGATGCTCCGCAGGCGGCATCGGGCGGCACCGTGCGCGTGCTCGGCCATATCGTCGAGGGTATCGACCAGGCGACCGCCAAGAAGATCAACAAGGACATCAAGGACCAAAAGCTCAAGGTCAAGGTGACCATCGAGGCCGACAAGCTGCGTGTTTCCTCTGCTTCGAAGGACGCGTTGCAGACCGTGATCCAGTTTCTGCGCGACCAGGACTACGGCCAGCCGCTGCAGTTCACCAACTACCGCTAATATCATTCGAAAGGACCGCTCTCCAACATGGATACACCGTTGGGCTCCGTGCTCTACATCACCCTCGGGTGCGCTAAGAACGAGGTTGACACCGACCGCATGCGTTCTCTTTTGACCGCTGCAGGCTACGAGGAAGCATTCGACCCGCAGGATGCCGATATCGCCATCGTCAATACATGCTCGTTCCTTGCCTCCGCAACGTCCGAGAGCATCGAGACCACGCTCGAGCTCGCCAACGAGGTTCAGGACGGCGTTCGTTCTTGCCCCATCGTCATGTGCGGCTGTGTGCCGTCGCGCTATGGCGACGACCTGCCTGACGAGCTGCCCGAGGTCGCTGCCTTTGTGAAGGCCGACGAGGAGGACGGCATCGTGGCGGTCATCGATGGCGTACTGGGTGTCGAGCGTGAGATCGCAGCCTATATTCCGCAGGTCAAGCGCACTGTCGAGGGCGCTGTCGCCTACGTCAAGATCTCCGATGGCTGCAATCGTTTTTGCAGCTTCTGCATGATCCCCTACATTCGCGGTCGCTATCATTCGCGCAATGCTGAGAGCATTATCTCCGAGGTGCGCGACCTGGTTGCCGGCGGTGTGCGCGAGATCGTGCTGATCGGCCAGGACACGGGTATTTGGGGCACCGACTTTGCCGACGAGGACGTCGCCGAGGGCTCGCCGCGCAATCTGGCACAGCTGCTGCGTGCCGTCGCTGAGGCCGTGCGCCCGCACAACGTCTGGGTCCGCGTGCTCTACCTGCAGCCCGAGGGCATGACTGACGAACTCATCGAGACGATACGCGATACGCCCGAGGTGCTGCCCTATATCGATATCCCCGTGCAGCACTGCGACGCGCGCATCCTCAAGGCCATGCGTCGCTCCGGTTCGCGCCATGAGCTCGAGGACCTGTTCCGCGACCTTCGCGAGCGCATCCCCGGTATCGTGATTCGCTCCACGGCCATGGTCGGCTTCCCGACCGAGACCGACGACGAGTTTCGTGATCTTATCGACTTTATGGACACCGTCGGCTTTGACTACACGAGCGTCTTTGCTTACTCGCAGGAGGAGGGCAGCCTGGCCGCTAAGATGGAGGGTCAGGTCGACGAAGAGGTCAAGCTCGAGCGCGCCCAGGAGGCCATGGACCTGGCCGCTGTTGCCCACCTGTCCGCTATCAGCGCCAAGTATGCCTTCATGCACTGCTTCGACGGCTTCCGCACCTCTCACGAGATGCAGCGCATCGAGGCTCTGGACTATGAGGATCTCCGTGGTCTGGTGGATCAGGAGGCCCTGCAGGCCTTCCGCCATCAGTCCCTGAACCCTGAGCATCCCACCAACCGGGGCAACAACGTGAACCCCGACGTCTACTTCCAGTGCAAGGAAGGCGCCAATGTCAAGGCCAATGCCCTGCCCGACACCGTCCAGCACTACATGGACGAGATCAACAAGCTCACCGGCCGTGACTACAAGCTGTTCAACTACTACGGCGCGCCCGACGCTGAGGAAGTCATCGTTGTGATGTGCTCCGCCAGCGAGACCGTGAAGGAGACCGTGGACTACCTGAACGCTCAGGGCCGCAAGGTGGGCATGGTGCAGATCCACCTGTTCCGTCCCTTCTCTGTGAAGCACTTTGCCGCCGCCATCCCCGCCACCTGCAAGCGCATCGCCGTGCTGGACCGCAACAAGGAGACCGGCTCCGTGGGCGAGCCTGTGTATCTGGATGTTGTCACCGCTCTGAATCAGGCTGGCCGCGGCGATATCCGCGTGGTGGGCGGCCGGTACGGCCTCTCCTCCAAGGACACCACCCCCGGCCAGATCGTCGCCGTGTACCGCAACATGGAAGCCGCCCGCGGCAAGAAGCGGTTCACCATCGGCATCGAAGACGATGT
>CALGZX010000076.1 GCA_937934165.1 uncultured Collinsella sp. | reverse complement strand
GGACGCATGCCGCGTTAACGGAATGGAGCCGGGGGCGTGCGTCATTTCGAGAAAGATACTGCCGGCAGATTCTACCGAAGCGCAGTTCTTTGGTGTTCCCGTTGGAACTGATTTGATTTGCGTTGAGCGCGTGCGTACTGCCGATGGCGTCCCTGTCATGCTCGAGAACAACATATACGTTTACGAGGACAACGCCTATCTATCAACGGCACCTCTATCTAACCAATCCATTTTTGAGTTCGTGCGCAACCGAACGGGCCGCACGCCCGCGTTTACCGACCCGTGCACGCTCGAGATCGCGTGCGCGTCGCCCGAGGTCGCTCGGCTGTTGGCAGTTCCCGTTGGCGAACCCTTGTTTTATATGGAAGCCTTCTTTTTCGATGAGCAGCGGCGGCCGTTTATCATCGGTCGTCAGCGGATCGTTGGGTCTCGCTACGTTTTTGACATCTAGGACATTGCGAATGGAAGCGCCCGGTGGATCATCTCACCGGGCGTTTCCATACCGTTCACGGCGCAAACGCAACCGTTCAACCGCGTTGCGGCAATCAGTTTGAAATTATCTTGATGAAGGAAAAAGCTGCTGGTAATCTATGGGACGTCATAGAACGTTTGCATTGTGCAAACGTTGAATCGAGATGCGATGCAGTCTCGAGTTCTTTGGAGGTATCTATGTCAGATACGAAGGCGAAGAAGACAAACAGACGTTTTAAGTTCAAATTACCGCATGTCTATACGATCATGTTCTTGCTGATCGTTGTCTTTGCGGTCCTGACTTGGATCGTTCCCTCTGGTCAGTATCAGCGCAAAACGATTTCGACAGCAGCGGGCGAGCGTGAAGTCGCCGTTGCTGGAACCTATGAACAGGTCGATAAGAACTACACCGATTCCGAGACCGGCGAGACCATCAATCTGGGCCAGGATATCTTCGCGGTCCTGCAAGCGCCCACTAAGGGCATCCAGGAGGCTGCCGACGTCGTTGCGTTCGTCTTATTGATTGGCGGATCGTTCGCAATCATCACCAAGACCAACGCTTTGAATGCCGGCATGAGCCGTGTGATTAAAAAGCTCAAGAACAAGGACATCCTCATCATTCCCATCACGATGACGTTGCTGTCCATTTGCGGCACTACGTTTGGTATGTCTGAGGAAGCCCTGCCGTTCTATGCCATCTTCATTCCCATCATGATGGGTATCGGTTATGACTCGATGACGGCATTCATCATCTGCTTCCTTGGTCCTAACCTGGGATATTGTGCTTCGACCATCGACCCGTTTAATGTTTTGATCGCCCAAGGCATCATTGGCATCGAGGGCAATCCGCAACTGTGGCTGCGCGCCGTTTCTTGGGTCATCTTCACTGCCGTCGGTATCGCATGGGCCATGCGCTACGCCATGCGCGTCAAGAAAAACCCCGAGTCGTCCATTGTGTACGAGGACGATAAGCTCAAGCGTATTGAGTTTTCCGTGACCGATGCCTCCATCGAGGAAGAGTTCACGATCCGTCAGAAGCTCGTGCTTATCGATTTTGCTTGCGGTATGGGCATTATCGTCTGGGGTCTTGTTACCCAGGGCTGGTACATGAATCAGATTTCCGCCGTGTTCCTTGGCATGGGCTTGCTTGCCGGTATCCTGGGCGGCCTTGACCAGCAGACGATCGCAGAGGAGTTCGTTAAGGGTCTCGCCGACTTTGCGTACGCTGCCGTCGTTATCGGTATCGCTCGCGGTATTCTGGTCATCGCCGAGGGCGGCATGATCATCGACACCATCCTCCAGGCGCTCGCTACCGCGCTCGCCGGTGCACCCGCCGCCGTCTACACCACGTTTATGTATGTCGTCCTTGGCCTGCTCTCTTTGCTGGTTCCCTCGAGTTCTGGCTTGGCGGCGCTCACCATGCCCGTTATGGGCCCCCTGACCGAGCTCATGGGCCTCAATCCCGAGGCGGCCGTCACCGCGCTCCAGTTTGCCAACCAGACCATCAACACCATCAGCCCCGTGGCGGGTATGACGGTCGCCGGCCTTGCCGTGGCTAAGATTTCGTTTGGCCAATGGTGGAAGACCATTTGGAAGTTCTTCATTTTCATGGTCGTCTTTGGCCTGATCGTAACGGCAATCTCTGGCATGCTTCCGGTGTAGGTGGTTGTGATGTCTGATCGTTTGACGGTCCTGACGTCTAAGAGCGTCTTTACCGGTACGGGGGACCTGCCGTTTGAAGGTTTCGTAGCGGTCCGTGGCAATCGAATTGAGGCTGTTGGCACCAAGAGTGAGGTAGCTTCGTATTTGACCCAGGCGGACGAGGTAGTTGACCTTGGCGACCGCACCGTCATGCCTGGCCTGATCGATGTGCATACCTTCTATACAGGCTGGGCGCTGCGGACATTGGGGTCTGATCTGTCCGGCATCGCTGATGCCAAAGAGGCCGTGTCGCTCTTGCGTGCATGGAAAGAAGATCATCCGGATTGCGCGGCGGCTTTTGGCCACAACCTACCCGAAACGTTGGCATCGGATGTCGAGAACGCAAATACGGCAGCTGTGTTTGACGATTGTTTTGGCGATATCCCCGTCGTCTGCTTTACACCAGGAGCGGAGACCTGCGTTCTCAACGCTGCCGCCAGTGCGCGATACGGCTTTACACCCCAGGCGTGCTATGCCGAGAAGATCTGGCGCATGATGAGCGATTTCCTCGCGCTGCCCGAGGTGCGTGCCGGGTATTCGGACTACATGAGCATGCTTAACGAGCGCGGCGTTACCGCCATCAAGGAAATGGCGTTTGATGACTACTACGGCTTTGCCGACGAAATGGCTCGCCGTGAGGAATCTGGTGAGCTGACGGTTCGCGTCTCTATGATGTCGCAGCCGGTGGGCGCCGGTGCAAATCTGGCATATGCCCGCGAGGCGCGAGAGCGCTTCCGGGGACCGTTCGTTCGTTTTTCTGGCTTCAACCGTATGACCGATCGCGGCGTATGGGCGGGGCTTGCCGAGATGATTGACCCCTATGAGGACACGGCCGATGCGGGCGCTGCCGGCAAGACGGTCGTCGAGGAGCCAGAGTGGGATCTGATTGAGGACGAGCTGCGTGCAATTGATGCTGACGGCTTCCGATATTCCTTGCATTGCCAGGGCGATGGCGCCGTTCGTCGCACCGTGGCGCTCTATGCCTCGCTGCCTCGAGACGAGCACGGACGGATGCTTCGCCGCCATGCGATTACCGATCTCGAGAACTCTGACCCGACCGATCTTGTCGAGTTTGGCAAGTTAGGTGGAATTTGCGAGGTCTATCCGCAGATTCTGACGCTGGACCGGCGCGAGGATTGCCTGTCGATGATGCGTCGACAAATTGGCGAGACGCGACTTTTGCATAGCTGGAATCGCCGCGGCATGGAAGATTCCGGATGCACAGTGTGCTGTGGAACGGATTTGCCGCTGCTGATTCCGAGCCTGGGCGAGTCAATCTACAGTGCGTGCGGCGGATACTTCGACGACGGACTGCCCGTGAATGAGGTCAACACGCTGACGCTTGTCGAGCTCTTGTGCGCTTGGACTGCCGGGGGCGCGTACGACCTGATGCGCGAAGACGAGCTGGGCACGCTTGAGGTTGGCAAGCTTGCCGATATCTGCGTGCTCGATCGGGATGTGTTCGACCTCGATTATCGCGACGCACGTGATCTTGCGGTTGACATGACGATGTCGGACGGACAAATCGTGTTCGATCGAAATAAGGAGGCATAAGATGTCTGAATCCAAACCGACGCTGCACCGCGAGCAGATTGCGGGCATGAATATCCACTACATCATGTGGTCGCTCGATTACTTCCTTGATGTGCAGCAGCGTTTGGGCTTTGAGTCCATTGAGCTGTGGTGTGCAGAGCCGCATGTGACGCTCGACCATACGGGCTACTTTGAGGCTGAGGTCCTGGCGAAAAAGGCTGCAGACCGTGGGCTTAGGTATCGTACTCTGTGCCCCGAGAACGTTGTCTATCCTTGGCAGTACTGCGCACGCAAGCCGCTGCATGAACAGCGCAGTCTGGCGTACTTTAAACACGGCATTGAGCTTGCCGAGGTACTTGGGTGCGACCGTATGTCCATCAACTCGGGCTGGGGCGACTGGGACGAGGACCGCGAGGAAGCCTGGAAGCGCAGCCGCGAGCACTTGTCCATTCTGGCGGAGTATGCCGGTGAGCACGGTCTGGTGCTTACGATGGAAAGCCTGCGTCCCGAGGAGAGCAACCTTGTGACGACGGTTTCCGATGCGAAGCGCATGATTGACGAGGTCGCGAGCCCGTACTTACAGCCCATGGTTGATACAACCGCGATGGGCGTTGCAGGCGAGACGCTCGAGGACTGGTTTGCCGCCTTTGGTGATGGGGCAATTCACGAGATGCACTTTATCGACGGCGACCCGTATGGCCATCTGGTGTGGGGCGATGGCAAGCACGATATGGACGCCTTCGTCGCCACACTCAACGCCCATGGTTTCGACGGCATGCTGGGCCAGGAAATCACGGACGGTCGTTACTACGATGACCCGGCGGCGGCAGATGCCAAGAACATGGCCGCATTCGAGAAATATCTGATTGACTAAACCAACTATCGGCTACGCAACCAACGTCATTGATTGCGGACCAAATAAGAAAGGAACTGGATATGAACGCACACGATCTGATCAAAGAGGCAATTGCCGAGAAGGGCAAGTTCGACAGCGTCTACTGGATTGCTTGCGGTGGCTCCATGATCGATTTGATCCCGGCTCATGAGCTTCTGCAGCGCGAGGCAACCACCTTCACTTCGTATATCTATACGGCTCGCGAGTTCGATATCATGCGTCCGCGTCGTCTGGGCGAGAAGTCCCTGGTCATCGCTTGTAGCCACAGTGGCAACACCCCCGAGGTCGTCGAGGGCTGCGAGATTGCCCTTGCTGCCGGCGCTACGGTGATCGCCCAGACCGACAACGCTGGATCCAAGATTGACTCCGGCAAGTGGACCACGTGGGTCTACCCGTGGGGCGAGGGCGTGCCGCAGGCCGAGGTCCCCGCTGGCATTTCGCTGTCGCTTGCGGCCGAGCTGCTCGATCAGCAGGAGGGCTACGCCGATCTTGCCGATATGTATGCCGGTATCGCCGAGATGGATAAGATTCTTCCCCCGGCGCGCGAGAAGGTAAATGCCGAGCTGGGCGATCGTTTTGCCAAGCTTTGCCAGGAGCACGAGTTCTTCTACATTCTGGGCAGCGGTCCCAACTTTAGCCAGACCTACGGTTTCGCTATCTGCTCTCTTATGGAGATGCAGTGGCAGCACTGCAGCTACATCCACTCTGCCGAGTACTTCCACGGCCCCTTCGAGGCTACTCAGGATGGCGTTTTTTACTTCCTGCAGATGGGTTCCAGCGAGTGCCGTGCTATGGACGAGCGCGCCCTGGCGTTCCTTAAGACGCATACCGATACGCTGATGGTGCTCGATGCCAAGGAGTACGGTATGGAAGCCGTGCCGGCGAGCGTCCGTGCCTATCTGGACCCGGTGCTGTTCTACGCCATGAACTGCGAGCTGCGTGCTGCACGCGGCAAGGTGTTTGATCACGATCCCGATTTCCGTCGCTATATGGGTGTTGTCGAGTACTAGAAGGAGCAAAGGCCATGGCATTTAACGTTAACGCGCTCGGATTTGGCGACAACGTCGTCGACCGCTACGAGCATATCCACACTATGTATCCTGGCGGCAACGCGGTGAACTTCGCCGTTTATGCCAAGAAATGCGGTGCCGCACGCTCCGCATACATGGGCATTTTTGGCAATGACGCCGCTGCCGAGCATGTCATTGCAAGCCTCGAGGATGAGGGTATCGAGCTTGACAAGTGCGAGCAGATGATTGGCGAGAACGGAGCGGCTCGCGTGACCGTCGTTGACGGTGACCGTGTCTTCCTTGGCTCCAACGAGGGCGGTATCCGTGGCGATGCGCGCTATGTCCTCGATCGCTTTGACCTTGCGTACATGAAGCAGTTCGATGTGGTTCATTCGGGCAACTATTGCTTTACCGAGCGCGAGCTGCCCAAGTTGAAGGCTGCGGGCGTCACGGTCTCCTTTGACTTTTCGGACGACTCTACCGACGAGTACTACGAGCAGATTGCGCCCTACGTTGATTTTGCTTTCTTTAGTGCGGCGGATGCCGCGAGTGAGGACGAGATTCGCGAGCGTCTGGCATGGGTGAAGGGCCTGGGTCCGCGTTTTGTGTCGGCTACGGCGGGCGCCGAGGGCTGCATTGCTTACGACGGCGAGCGTTATTACCGTCAGCTGGCTAAACCGGTAACGGACATGAAGGACACCATGGGGGCGGGCGACTCGTTCCTCACCTCGTTTTTGATGTGCTATCTCGATTCCGCCAAGCGCGGTGAGGATGGCGCCGAGGCCATCGAGCGCGCGCTCGACTTTGCTGCCGGGTTTGCCTCGACCGTGTGCGGCATGGAAGGTTCTTGGGGCCACGGAGCACCAATCGTCGAATAGCCGAGCGGTCCCGGGGAGGTGCAGGCGCCTCCTCGGGACCCGGTGTGCAAAAAATGCCAAATATGAGTACTGTGACTAATTTAGTCGCAGCAAAATCAACCCCTTCAGACGTGATTTGAGCGTCTGGAGGGGTTTAAGATTTGTGAAAACGCAGGATGAATGACTGTAAAAGCTTTAATTAGCGGACAATCGAGGATTATTCTGGCGGTTGGAAAGTTAAAAGAAATGTATCCATTCCGGTAGCAGTACTCATATTTGGCATTTTTTGCACACCAGGGGTTAGCGAAGGTCAAAAACAGAGCGCGCATTTGTTAAAACTATCGACTCGATGCGCTTTGCGTCGCAGTTTTTGAGCGAGGTGATGCGTTCTGAGGTCCTTGTGAGCGACCTGATGAGCGACTGCGTGCTTGTTTCTGTGTTTGGCTCGGCCGGCGCATCGGTCTCGGGCAGTAGGCGGTCGAGTGGAATCTGTCGTGCGTATTCGCGACAGCGCTTGGTCGCGAGCATGCGTTCGTTGACGGAAAAATAGCAGCCCGCATTACGCGCGCGGGTGAGTTCGTCCGAAGTGCCGCTAAACCAGTGGAAGATGATAGCGGGGGAGTCGGGGTTTGGGATGAGTAGTCCATGCGATTCGAGGACGTCCAGTACGGCTCCTGCCGAACGAACGGCGTGAATTGATATCACGCGCCCGGTAAGAGGATGCTGCACGAGCGCATCGCAGAGCCGGTTAAGTGCCTGTATTTGTAGCGGCTCACTTCCAGCAAAGCGCGCGGAAAAGTCGAGTCCGACTTCGCCGATGTAGCGTTCTTGGGCAGCAACTTCACAAAGCAGATTGACTTCGGCAAAACCGCAGTGGCCATCGGCGAGCCACCAGGGGTGAAGCCCAACGCCGGCGATGATGCCCGGGTGGCGACGAGCGCGCTCGTTTGCGGCCGAAAAGTCGCGTGGATCGACGCCGCAATCAAATAGACCCAAGCCCAGCGCCGTTGCCTCATCGGCAACGGCGTCCGGGTGAGCCATTAAATCAAGATGGCAGTGTGCATCAAATAACCGGGGCTCCATCTCGGCGCGCTCCGCTAGTCCAAGCGCTGGCCATCGGCGCGCACGCGCTCGGTGCCGCGGCCACTGATCTGGCGGATAACCTCGCCGGCAATCATCTGGCCCATGATGGGCGGCATAAAGCTGGCGGTTCCGAGCTCGGTGCGCTCGTGGATATTGGAAGGGTCGCGGGGCTGTGTCTTAACCGATTCCTCGCAGCTAAACAGTACATGTAGACTCTTGATTCCGCGCTTCTTGCATTCTTTGCGCATGATGCGGCTCATGGGGTCACGTACCGTATCGAAAATGTCGGCAAAGCGGAGGCACTCGGGATGGAGCTTGTTGGCCCCGCCCATGGAGCTAACCAAACGAATGTCGTGGTCCTGAGCATATTTGGCAATGGTGAGCTTGGCCGAGATGGTGTCGATGGCGTCGACGACGTAGTCGAGCTTGCCGTCCGTCTGCTCCAAAACGCGCGCGAAAAATTCGTCGATATTGTCGCTCAACAGGTATTCGGTGCGCTTGATGACGGTAGCGGCTGGATTGATGTCGTGGATCATGGCTTCCATAACATCGACCTTGCGCTTGCCGATGGTGCTTTGAAAGGCGATGGCCTGGCGATTGATATTGCTGGGCGCGATGATGTCCTTATCCAGAATGACGAAATGACCAATGCCGCCGCGGACAAGTGCCTCGCAGCAATTGGAGCCCACACCTCCGCAGCCGAGCACCAGCACCGTGGCGGCGGCGAGTTTGTCGAGTGCCTCGCGGCCCATGATGATCTCGAGCTTGGTGTCGCGTGTCTCGTTGGGGGTTGCGGCTGTGGTTTCGGTCATAGACATCCTCCGATGGGGAAGCGAATCGTGTTTTAGCTATCGCCATTATAGGTGTTATCGCGAGGTTGATTTCCGATCTCAGCCGAACACATTGAGCAAATAGGCCATTCCCGCAGTTAGCCGAACGCCCCCGCGGCCCCTCCCGGGGTCCGGGGGCGCCGTTTTCCCAGTTGAAGGAACGGTGGAGATGTGTTTCGATGGGTCCGGTGGCCAT
>CALGZX010000075.1 GCA_937934165.1 uncultured Collinsella sp. | reverse complement strand
CCGCCGACCTGCTGGGCGCGGTGGACCAGGTCAACGCGACCTCGGTCATCATCCTGCCCAATAACGGCAACATCCGCATGGCTGCCGAGGCTGCCGCTTCTGCCTGCACGGACAAGAAGGTTGCCGTCGTTCCCACCAAGACCGTCCCGCAGGCGTTCTCCGCGCTGTTCGCGGTCCTGCCCGATTCCGAGCTCGAGGACGCCGTCGCCGCCATGGTCGACGCCATCAGCGAGGTCCGCGATGGCGAGGTCACCCGCGCTGTGCGCGACTCCAGCGCCTCCGACGGCTCGCCGATTCACTCCGGTGACGTCATGGGTATCATCGCCGGCTCCATCGACGTGGTCGGCTCCGACGTGAAGCAGGTCACGCTCGACTGCATCAACCGCATGCAGGAGGAAGAGCAGGGCGACGCACTGACGATTCTGGCCGGCGAGGAGCTGTCCGATGAGGCCTTCCAGGAGATCGTCGACGCTATCGAGGAGGCTCAGCCCGACTTGGAGATTGACGCCCATCGTGGCGAGCAGCCGCTCTATCCCGTGATTTTCTCGATCGAGTAGGCATCTCGTCATGTCCGAGCTGTGCTCCGTGCCGCGCGTCTCGGAGCGCTTTGCCCAGAGCAATGCGCTCGATGAAGATATCGCGCGACTCAAATATGTTTCGGGTAAACGTGAGGAGGCCCTTCGCCGTCTGGGAATTCGGACGGTGGGGGACCTCCTTCTCCATATCCCTCATCGATACCTGGACTTTACCCGTTCGTGGTCCATCGAGATGGCGCCCATCGGTACCATGTGCACCATCATCGCCACGGTCGACCGTATCGTCCAAAAGCAGCCGCGTCCGCGCATGCAGGTGACCGAGGTCTCACTCGTTGACGAGACGGGCGTGCTGCAGGTCGCCTTTTTCCGCCAGCCCTGGATTGCCCAGCAGCTTAAGCAGGGCGACCGCCTGGCCGTGATGGGCAAGGTCGAGTTTGCCTACGGCTTTAAGCAGATGGCCTCGCCGCACTTTGAAAAGCTCGAGGACGGGCGTGCCGCAGGCACCATCCTGCCGGTCCATTACGTGAGTGATGGCGTGAGCCAGGCGTGGATGCGCCGCATCGTAAGCGGCGCGCTCGAGGTCGTCGGCAATCCGTTCGATCCGATTCCCGCGCCGCTGCGCGCAAAGCGGAAGCTCATGAGCAATGCCCGCGCGTTGCGCTCAATCCATTTTCCATCGAGTATGGCAGAGCGCGACATCGCGCGTCGTCGCCTGGCCTACGAGGAGTGCCTCTACCTGCAGCTGGCGTTGCGTCTGCGCAACGACGGCGGCCTGGTCGATGTGGTGCCCTATGCCCACACCGCGGGCGAGCACCTGGCCGCGCTCAAGCAAGCCCTGCCGTTTTCGCTGAGCGACGAGCAGGAGGCCGCGTTCCAGGATATCCTGCGCGATATGTGCGATGACGGGCGTGTGATGAACCGCCTGCTGTTGGGTGATGTCGGTACCGGTAAGACCGCCGTTGCCGCCTGCGCACTGGCTGTGGCTGCCGATAGCGGCACGCAGGCCTGCGTTATGGCGCCCACGGGCGTGCTGGCGCGCCAATATGCCGATAAGACCGGCCCTCTGCTCTCACAGGCCGGCATGTCCTGGGCGCTTCTGACGGGTGCCACGCCGGCTGCAGAGCGCGAGCGCATCCATGCACAGCTGAAATCGGGCGAGCTTAATGTGCTCTTTGGCACCCACGCGGTGCTTTCGGATAACGTTGCGTTCAAGCATCTATCGCTCGTGGTCATCGATGAGCAGCACCGCTTTGGTGTGGGCCAGCGCAACGCTCTGCGCGCGAAGGGCCCCGGTGCCGATCTGCTCGTTATGACGGCAACGCCCATCCCGCGTACGCTGGCCCTTTCGGTCTACGGCGATCTGGATACGAGCATCATCCGCCACCGGCCTGTTCCGGGTGCCGGTGTGACCACGCGCGTGCTCACCGAGTCGAGCCGCGACCTCGCCTATGGCGCCATTCGCGAGGCGCATGAAAAGGGTCAGCAGGCCTACGTGATTTGCCCGCTCGTGGAGCCGAGCGATTCGGCCGATGAGTTGGAGGACGTACCCGGTATCGCCCGCGACGAGGAGGGCCGCGTGACGGTCCCCGTGCCGCTTCACGATACGGCAACCGAGCTCGACCGACTGCGTCTTGCGTTGCCGGGGCTTACCGTCGAGCGCCTTCACGGCCGTATGCCGGCGGGGGAGAAGGATCGGGTCATCGATGCCTTCAAGCGTGGCGAGATTGACGTGCTCGTCTCGACTACGGTGGTCGAGGTGGGCGTCGACGTGCCCAATGCCACCGTCATGGTTATCGAGAACGGTGAGCGCTTTGGTTTGGCTGCCCTGCACCAGCTGCGCGGTCGCGTGGGCCGTGGCAGCGTGTCGGGCACGTGCCTGGTCATGACGCACTCCAAGGGCAACGGCGGCGCATCGGCGGCACAAGACCGTCTCCAGTCGCTCGAAAAGACCTCGGACGGCTTTACGCTCGCCCAGATGGACCTGCGCCTGCGCCATGAAGGCGAGATCCTGGGTTATCGTCAGCATGGTGGTGTGACCCTGCGCTTTGTCGACCTGGACGCCGATGAGGACCTTATCGATTGGGCCCATTTGGACGCGGTCGAGCTCTTGCGGTATGCTTGCAACCTTGACTCTGTGGCGACGCGTCCCTTGCGCGACGCGGTCGCCATGCGTTATCGACATATCTTTAAGGAGGTCAGCGGAGGATGAGAATCATCGGCGGCGAATGGCGCGGTCGTAAGATCGAGGAGCCCCGTGGTCGCGATGTCACCCGCCCCACGACTGATCGCGTGCGCGAGGCGTGCGCATCTATGGTCATGTCGGCATTCGATTTCGATCTGGACGAGGTCCGTGTGCTGGACGCCTTTGGCGGCTCCGGTGCCCTAGGTATCGAGATGCTCTCTCGTGGGGCCCGCTCGCTCACGACGTTTGAGATCGATCGCAACGCCGCGCGGCTCATTACCAAGAATATCGAGTCGCTCTGCCGTGACCGTGCGCGTTGGCGCGTGGTAACGGGCGACATGCTGATGAGTGCCTCGCGCGGTCGTGTGCCGGGCGGCCCCTTTGATCTGGTCCTGCTCGACCCGCCGTATGCTTTTGGCGCCGAGCCGGTCGAGGAACTGCTGCAGAATCTGGCTCAGCAGGGTCTGCTTGCGCCTGGCGCTTATGCCCTGTTTGAGCATGCCTCCGCCGATGCGGGCGCGCATCCGGCAGGCTTTGAGACTGTACGTGAGAAGCGCTACGGCATTACCTCGGTCGACCTGCTTCGTTGGGTCGGCGATGACGACGGTGAGGACGATAGTGCCGTCACCGATGCCGATAACAACGATGCCACGACGTTTCAGGAGGACGCCCATGAATGACACCATCAACCGCGTGATCGTCCCGGGCACCTTCGATCCCATCACGTTTGGCCATATCGATGTGATCCGCCGCGCCCGCCGCATCTTTCCCAGTGTGATCGTCGCTGTTGCAGAGTCGCAGGGTAAAAACGGTGTGGGCACCACGTTTATGCTCGATGAGCGCGTGGCGCTGGCCCGCGAGGCGCTCGGTAATATCGACGGCGTCGAAGTCCTGCCCTTTACCGGCCTCTTGGTCGACTTCGCTCGTGAGCAGGCGGCGGGGGCCGTGGTCAAGGGCCTGCGCGCCATGACCGACTTTGAGTATGAGCTGCAGCAGGCCGACCTCAATTATCGCTTGGATAGCGAGCTGGAGTCCATCTTTGTCATGAGTGCTCCGCAGTACGGTTACATCTCGAGCTCGGTCGTTCGCCAGATCGCCTCGCTCGGCAGCGATGTATCGACGTTTGTGCCGCCCAACGTGGTCGAAGCGCTCAGACATCGCTTTTCGTGACGTTTTTTATTGCCTGGTGGCATGTGGTAAACTAGCACGATGATAAGTTACCTATGAAAGGAGACCGGATGCCGGGCGAGAATTTTCCTGGCGATAGGATCGTCAGCTTGGTCGATGAGCTCGAAGGGCTGATCGAGGAAGCCAAGCCGCCTTTCGGCAAGAACGCTCAGTTCAAGGTCATCGACGCCGACGTGTTCTTCAATATCCTCGACGAGATCCGCATGAGCTATCCCGAGGAGTGGCAGAAATCCCGCCGTATCCTTAAGGAGCGCGAGGAGCTTATGGCTTCCGCCGCCGCTCAGGCTGATTCCATCATCGCCGACGCTCAGCAGCAGGCCCTCACCATTGCCGGTGAGCAGGAGATCGTCCGCCTTGCGCAGCAGCAGGCCGACGACATCCGCGATCGTGCCCAGCAGTACGAGCGCGAGACGCGTTATGCTGCCGAGGACTACGCGGAGCAGGTCTTTACGCACCTGGAGGAGAACCTCAAGAGCCTGACTGGCACCGTTACCCGTTGCCGTCAGCAGCTCAACGAGGGTGCCGCCCAACAGAATGGTCAGTGGTAATGGCTGAGTTTCCGAGCGTTACCGTCGATCTTTCCGAGCAGCTCGAGTTTCCTGGAGATTCGTATCCGCTGACCGGTAAGGTCGATGTCGCCACCTACACGGTGGGCGAGAAGGAGTACCAGCTTCAGGACGGCATCGACTACGACGTTGTCTTTACCAATGCCGGTACCGGTGTCTTGCTCACGGGCATGGTCCGCGCGCACGCCACCGGCGAGTGCGACCGTTGCCTGGAGCCCGCCTCGTTTGATATCGCCGGCGAGATCGAGGAGTTCTACCTCTTTGAGGAGCCCGAGGATCCCGAGGCCTACGAGGATGGCTACGAGCTCCTGGGTGAGGACCGCATCGTCGATCTGGGCGAGCCCATCAATGACGCGGTCGTTATGGACACGCCGTTTGTGGTGCTCTGCAAGCCCGATTGCCGTGGTCTGTGCCCCACATGCGGTTGCAATCTCAACGTCGAGCAATGCGATTGCGCCGCCCAGGCAGAGGCGGAATGGGCCGCTGCCACGGAAAATCCATTTGCAGCATTGAAGAATCTCAAGCTTGATGAGTAAAACTGTGGTAGTATCGCTACTTGCGCGTAATCGCCACACTGGATAGTTCATAAGGAAGGTCACTATGCCCGTACCTAAACAAAAGCAGGGTCGTATCCGCACTCACACCCGTCGTTCCGCCAACATGAAGATCTCGGCTGCGGCTCAGTCCACGTGCCCCCGTTGCGGCGCTGTCAAGCTTCCGCACCACGTGTGCCCCAGCTGCGGTTTCTACAAGGACCGCGAGGTTATCGTTACCGAGTAACGGTATACTCTGGATGCGATGCCGTTCCAAATGGAACCACAATGGCCGGCTCAATGAGTCGGCCATTTTTGTATAAGGAGCATGTATATGAGTAACGTTCGCGTTTGTGTAGACGTTGTGGGCGGAGACGAGAAACCTCAGGTTGTTCTCGATGGTATCGAGGCTGCGCTTGCCGCCGATCCCGATATCGAGGTCTTGGCGGCTGGCCCGGCCGAAATCGTCAATCCCTTTGCAGCTTCCCATGCACGTGTTGAGGCCCTTGAGGCACCTGACGTTATCGCCATGGATGACGATCCCATTCGCGCCGTGATGACCAAGCGTAAGTCGTCGATCGTGCTTTCTTGCCGCGCCATTAAGAAGGGCAACGCGGATGCGTTCTTCTCCGCCGGCTCGACCGGTGCCATGACCGCCGCTGCCACCGCCTACGTGACGCCGTTTAGGTATCAGGCCGAAGGCAAGAAGCAGCCGGTGCGCCCCTGTCTGACCAATGCACTGCCCAATCGCGCCGGCGGTCTGACGGTGCTGTGCGACATGGGTGCCAACCCCGATGTCGAGGTTGACGATATGGTGCGTTTTGCCCAGATGGGCAGCGCCTATGCCCGCGTCGTCCTGGGCATCGAGCATCCTCGCGTGGGCATGCTCGCCAACGGCACCGAGGACGAGAAGGGCTCCAACTTTACCAAGGCCTGTTTCCCTGCTATGAAGGCCGCCGTTCCCGGCTTTGTTGGTAACTGCGAGGGCACCGACCTCACCTCAGGTAACTTCGATGTCATCGTTGCCGATGGCATGTCGGGCAATATTGCGCTCAAGGCCACCGAGGGCGCTGCCAAGTTTTTGCTGCAGGAGCTCAAGGGCGCCTTTATGGCCTCGCTCGGCACCAAGATTGCCGCGCTGCTCATCAAAAAGCAGATGCGCGAGATTAAAGCCAAACTTTCGGGCGACGCCAAGGGCGGCGCGATTCTTTTGGGCCTGCGCGGCGTGGTCCTGATCGGCCATGGTGCCACCTCGGTCGAGGCTGTCAAAAACGGTACGCTCGCGGCGGCCGAAGCCGTGCGCGCCGGGCTGGTCGAGAATGTCGCCAACTCTATGGACGGTATCGTTTTATAAGAGCGAGTTAGAGCGCTGTTATGTGCTTCGCGGTGCACGCCGTGGGGTAGAATCAGAACCGTGTCTTGGTACCGCCCGGGCGGTACCATTCTTTTGGTATTCATGCACTATGAGAGGAAGCGCTATGGACCGCTCCGAAATCTTCGACAAGATCGCCGAGGTCGCTGCTGACGTTCTGGGCGTCGATGTTGCCGAAATTAGCGAGGAGACCACCTTTGACGACCTCGATGCCAACTCGCTCGAGCGCCTGCAGCTGGTTACGGCTATCGAGGACGAGTTCAACCTCGAGATCGATGACGAGACCCTGCTCTCGCTCAACTCTGTCGCCGACGTCGTCGACGCTATCGAAGCTGCCAAGGAGGCCTAAGTCTTGGCTTTATCCGACCGACTTACGCGCGCCCAGGAAATCCTGGGCCACGAGTTCAACAATAAGGTGCTGCTGCGCGCGGCCCTTACGCATCCCTCGGCAGTCGAGGGACAGCCGGTTTCTGCCAGCTATGAGCGCCTTGAGTTCTTGGGCGATTCCATTTTGGGCGCTGTGGTCGCACGCTCCCTGTTTGAGTCCTATCCGGAGTTTGACGAGGGCAAGCTCACGCGCCTGAAGGTGTCGCTTGTCTCGGGCGCTACGCTGTCCGAGGTTTCTCACGAGCTGGGCATCGACGACATCATCATCTTTGGTGCCTCTGAGACCGGTACTGGTGCGCGCGGCCTGCATTCGGCCCTCGAGAACGTCTATGAGTCGCTCGTGGGTGCGCTGTACCTGGATGCCGGCTGGGATGCGGCGGCGGAGTTCATTCACCGTACGCTTAAGCCGCATTTGGCTTCCGAGCGTGCCGAGCATCCTGCGAACCCCAAGTCGTTTTTGCAGGAGTGCGTGCAGGCCGACGGTCACGAGCCCCCAGCGTATAAGCTCGTTGGCTCTGAGGGCCCGGCACATGCACCGACCTTTACCGCCGTGGTGCTCATTGACGGTATCCGTCAGGGCCGCGGCACCGGTTCCTCCAAGAAGGAAGCCGAGGGAGCTGCCGCGCTCGAGGCGCTCGACCGCATGGGTTACACCACCAACGGCGTGATTCTCAACAAGAAGCCTGTTTAAGCGAGGAACCGTGTATCTCAAGTCCCTCACGCTCAAAGGGTTCAAGTCGTTTGCCGACCGCGCCCACATGACGTTTGAGCCGGGCCTAACCGTCATCGTCGGTCCCAACGGCTCGGGAAAATCGAATATATCCGACGCTATCCTATGGGTCATGGGCGAGCAGCGCTCAAAGACTCTGCGCGGCGGAAAGATGGAGGACGTTATCTTTGGCGGAACCGAAAAGCGCGGCGCTCTCGGTTTTGCGCAGGTATCGCT
>CALGZX010000074.1 GCA_937934165.1 uncultured Collinsella sp. | reverse complement strand
GGCCGTCAGGGCGATCCGGGCGAGACCCAGTTCTACCTGTCGCTCGAGGACGACCTCATGCGCCTGTTCGGCGGCGACAAGATGGACCGCGTCTCCAAGATGATGGTCACGGCCGACATGGGCGACGACATGCCCATCCAGCACAAGATCATCTCCAAGGCCGTCGAGAGCGCCCAGCACAAGGTCGAGAGCATCAACTTCTCCATGCGTAAGAGCGTTCTTGAGTACGACGACGTCATGAACAAGCAGCGCCAGGTCATCTACGCCGAGCGCAATAAGATTCTGGACGGCAAGGACCTGACCGACCACATCACCGAGGTCATGCACGATACCGTGTACCGCTGCGTGCAGGAGTTCTGCACCAAGGACAGCCACGAGGGCGAGCGCGACCTGGAGGGCCTGCGCAAGTGGGTTGTGGAGCTCACCGGCCACATCGATACGCCGAAGTTCCCCGACGAGGACTTTGAAGCCCTGGCTGCCGATGTCTTGGCCTATGTTGAGAAGTGCTACAACATGAAGGCCGAGCGCTTGGGCGAGGACCTGATGCGCGAGCTCAATACCCAGGTCATGCTGCGCGTCATCGATACCCGCTGGATGAACTACCTGCAGGAGATGGACTACCTCAAGACCGGCATCGGCCTGCGCGGCTTTGGCCAGCGCGACCCGCTGGTCGAGTACAAGACCGAGGCCTACGGCGCGTTCCAGATACTCGTCGATACCATGTACGAGGATTATCTGCGCACGGTTCTGCGCATCGAGATCAAGGCTGCCCCGCGTGCCGTGGAGCACAAGGAGGAGCCCGCGCTCGAGGGTGCGCGCTTCTCCGGTCCTGCCGAGGTCGATGGTGACAACGGCGACTCGGTGCTGCGCAAGCAGGCGCAGGTGCAGGCCCGCACGGCTGTCCAGGGTGGTCCGGCTGCCGTCAACAACGGTGGCAAGGTGACCACCTATCGCAAGTCCGAGAGCGACGATCCGTACGTCAACGTGGGCCGCAACGATCCGTGCCCCTGCGGTAGCGGCAAGAAGTTTAAGTACTGCCACGGCAGGAATCGTTAATGGCTGAGGCTTTAGAGGTAACGCCCGCCGAGCTGGACGCGTTTGCGGACCGGCTCGGTGAGGTCGAGTCGTATCTCCATCTGGACGAGAAGCGTACCCGCGTGTCCGAGCTCGAGGCCAAAAGTGTTGCCCCTGGCTTTTGGGATGACGCCGACGCCGCCCGTGCCACCATGGAGGAGATTGCGCGCACCAAGGAAGATATCGCTGCCGTGGACACCGCGCGCGGCGAGCTTTCCGATGCCCGCGCCGCGCTGGAGCTTGCCGAGGAGATGGGGGATGACCCCGACGCCGCCGCCCTTCGCGAGGAGGCCACAGCCACGGCTGAGCGCCTGGCCCGTGCCATCGATGAGCTTGAGCTTTCGAGCTGGTTTACCGGTGAGTTCGATCACGGCGATGCCATCGTGACCATCAAGCCCGGACAGGGTGGTCTGGAGGCCCAGGACTGGACCTTCATGCTCTTTAAGATGTACATGAAGTACTGCCAGCGTCGCGGCTGGAAGGTCACCATCAACGACTGTCCCGCGGCCGAGGTCATCGGCATCGACCGCGCGACCTTTACCGTCGAGGGCAAGGACGCATTTGGCATGCTGCGCGCCGAGGCCGGCGTCCACCGCTTGGTTCGCATTAGCCCCACCGACGACAAGAAGCGCCGCCAGACCACGTTTGCCGGCGTCGAGGTCATCCCCGTGCTACCCGATGATATCGACATCGAGATCAGTCCCGACGACATCCGCGTGGACGTGTACCACGCGAGCGGCCCGGGCGGTCAGGGCGTCAACACCACCGACTCCGCCGTGCGCGTGACGCATTTCCCCAGCGGCATTGTGGTCACCTGCCAAAACGAGCGCAGCCAGATCCAGAACAAGGCCGCGTGCATGCAGATCCTCAAGGCTCGCTTGTACGAGATTGAGCTCGAGAAGCGCGCCGAGGCGCTCGATGAGATCCGCGGACCCAAGACCACGATTGGTTTTGGCAACCAGATTCGCAGCTACGTGCTCTACCCGTACCAGATGGTCAAGGACCTACGCACGGGCGTGGAGACCAGCAATGTCGAGGCAGTTCTTGACGATGGCGACCTGGATCCGTTTGTAATTGGCTACCATCGCTGGGCCACCGGCAACGCTGACGCGGAGACCCCGTCTGCTTAAACCGCCCGGGTTTATGTGGAAATGGATTAAAACCCTCCGAGCGGTGTGGTTTTGTATCCAGAGCAAACCCTGCGCAGGGGTGGTTTTTTGTCCGGCGAATCGGTAGAATCGAATACAAGAAGAAGTTCAAAGCGCATCCGATGGGGTGCGCTTTTTTGAGGGAGGCAGCATGGCATATCGTCTGGACATCAAGCGCATTCTTTCGATGAACTTTTTTCACGACCTGCCCCAGATTATGTTGGGGTGCGCTCTGGCCGCTATTGCGACCGACCTGTTTTTGATTCCCAACGGCCTTGCTGCCGGTGGCGTTACGGGCCTTGCCACCATTATCCAGGCGGTCGGTGCATCGCGCGGCCTATCGCTTCCCGTCGGTATTCAGACGATCGTGATGAACGCCTTGCTGTTGCTGGTCGTTATGCGCGAGGGCGGCATGTTCTACGTGGTGCAGACTGCGACGGGCTTTGTGCTGCTGGGCTTCTTTACCGATCTGTTCGCCCCGTTTGTAGCACCTCTGGCGGATGCGGACCTGATGCTCCCTGCCATGTGGGGCGGCATTATTACGGGCATCGGTTACGGCATGGTGTTGCGCGCCGGCGCCAACACCGGCGGCTCGGACACGATTGGCCAAATCATCTCGCGTAACACCTCGTTGCCAGTGGGCTCGACCGTCATGGCAATCGACGTTGCCGTGTGTGCGGCATCGGCGCCGGTCTTCTCGCTCGAAAATGCTCTGTATGCAGGACTATCGATGGTGATCAGCGGCTATGTGATCGATGCCGTGGTCGATGGCGGCAATAAGCGTCGTATGGTACTCATCATCTCGGACAAGTTCCCTGATATCGCTGCCGATATCATGTATGGCCTGGGTCGTGGTTGTACCAAGTTTAAGGCGACTGGCATGTATTCGGGTGCCGAGAAGCCGGTGATTATGGTCATCGTGAGCCGTCGAGAGCTCAATACCCTCAAGACGATCGTGCGCGAGCGCGATCCTCACGCCATTGTGACGGTCGCTGACGTTACGGAAGCCTTCGGCGAGGGATTCAAGGACATTAGCGCGTAGGGTCGATCGCGTTCCATCCAAAAGACGTTCACATTGATAAACCGTTTCATCAGCGGTTCTGCCTGCTAAATTGTTCAAATAATGATAAAAACTCTGGTAAAGCCATCAGTTTCCAGCATAATGAATGACGTACGTGCATTGCGGCTGTGTTGGGACTACCTTTCCGTGCCGTGCGCATCTTGTCTAAAGAGGATGAAAGGAAGGCACAATGAGCGACGAAGAGCTCAAAAAGGTTGCCAACGAGGTAAGGAAGGGCATCGTCACCGGCGTGCACGCTGCCAAGTCCGGCCATCCGGGCGGTTCGCTCGGCGCTGCCGACATCATGACCTATCTGTACTTTGAGGAAATGAACGTCGACCCGGCCGATCCCCGCAAGGCCGACCGCGATCGCTTTGTGCTCTCCAAGGGCCATTGCGCTCCGGGCCTGTACGCCGTGCTCGCCGAGCGTGGGTTCTTCCCCAAGGAGGATCTCGAGACGCTGCGCCATATCGGCAGCCACCTGCAGGGTCATCCCAACATGAACGACACCCCGGGCGTCGACATGTCCACCGGCTCGCTCGGCCAGGGCATCTCCGCCGCCGTGGGCATGGCCGTTGCCGCCAAGCACTGGGGCGACGACTATCGCACGTACGCCCTTCTGGGCGATGGCGAGAGCGAGGAGGGCCAGGTCTGGGAGGCCGCCATGTTTGCCGGCAACCAGCAGCTCGATAACCTCTGCGTGATCGTCGACCACAACGGCCTGCAGATCGACGGCCCCGTCGAGGAGGTCAACGACCCCATGCCGCTGGCAGACAAGTTCCGTGCCTTTAAGTTCCACGTGGTGGAGCTCGCCGACGGCAACGACTTCGACCAGATCCGCGCCGCCTTTGCCGAGGCTCGCGCTACCAAGGGCCAGCCGACTGCCATTATCGCCGAGACCATGAAGGGCAAGGGCGTGTCCTTTATGGAGAACCAGGTGGGTTGGCACGGCAAGGCCCCCAACGATGAACAGTTTGAGCAGGCCATGGCAGAGCTCACGGCCGCCGGAGAGGAGCTCTAGGATGGCAGACGTCAAGAAAATCGCCACGCGCGTAAGCTACGGCGAGGCCCTCGTCGAGCTCGCCAACGAGCACGATGACTTTGTGGTCCTCGACGCCGACCTGGCCGCCGCCACGCAGACCGGCAAGTTCAAAGCCGCCTGCCCCGATCGTTTCTTCGATGTGGGCATTGCCGAGAGCAACCTGATGGGCGTCGCCGCCGGTATCGCGACCACCGGCCGCGTTGCCTTCGCGAGCACCTTTGCCATGTTCGCCGCCGGCCGCGCTTTTGAGCAGGTCCGTAACTCCATCGGCTACCCGCACCTCAACGTTAAGATCGGTGCCACGCACGCCGGTATCTCGGTGGGCGAGGACGGCGCCACGCACCAGTGCTGCGAGGATATCGCCCTGATGCGCGTCATCCCCGGCATGACTGTGATCGTTCCTGCCGACGACGTCGAGGCCCGCGCGGTGACGCGCGCCGCCTACGAGTGCGACGGTCCGGTGTACATGCGCTTCGCCCGTTTGGCCTCGCCGGTTATCAACGACCCCGAGACCTACAAGTTCGAGTTGGGTAAGGGCATTGTCATGCGCGAGGGCGCCGATGCGACCATCATCGCCTGCGGCCTGATGGTCGGCGAGGCTCTCGAGGCCGCCGAGCAGCTCGCTGCCGAGGGCATCGACGCCGAGGTCATCAACATGCACACCATCAAGCCCATCGACGCCGACCTGATCGTCAAGAGCGCCACCAAGACCGGCCACGTCGTGACCGTCGAGGAGCACTCCGTGATCGGCGGCCTGGGCAGCGCCGTTGCCGACGTCCTGTGCGAGCAGTGCCCGACGCCGCTCAAGAAGATCGGCGTCAACGACACCTTCGGTGAGTCTGGCCCGGGTGCCGAGCTCTTGCACAAGTATGGCCTGGACGCCGCCAACATCGTGGCGACCACCAAGGAGTTCTTGGCATAAGGCAAGGCGGATTTCAAGGACTGCTTCGCCAGAACTATAAAACTGTTTCGCCATTACTATGGAAACCCGGCAGGGGCGCTCTCTTGGAGAGCGCCCCTGTTTCAGTTGCGGTGAAATAAGGACTGTTTTGCCAGCTTAAAGGCTCAATTAATCCGTATTTCACCGCAACTTTCGAAGGCGTTCTCGCTTTTGCTGGCGGCGGCACGACGATTGATTGCTGCCTGGCACAGTGCGGCAACATCAGGGGCGTCGTCGCCTTTATATGTCATGGCGAGTAGGGCGGCATCATAGATTTCGTTGTTAGTCATATCGCGGGCATCGATGGGGCGGAAGGTGAGTATCGAATCTTGCTCAGCGAGCTCGGCGAGATTGATCGTTTCGCCTGCGGCAAAGACATCGTCGAGGACGAGCGTCGCGCTCGTACAGGGAATTTGATAAATCTTGCCATCGGTGGCGATGGGGGAACCTGCCGCCTCGAGCGTGTACACACCTTGAATGAGGCTGATACCGGAACCGTCGGAGGCGACGAACTCAACCTTGTCGACCGTTATCCCGTCGACGGTCTTGCCCGTAATGTGTATCGGGACGCGTGAGGCCCCGCTATCGGTATTCCAACCTGCGGCAGAGATGTTGAGCACAATAGCATGCTCCGAATGAGCCGATATAAAACAAGACAATGCTTGCCGCAGATGAAGACCCAAACAACTGCCGCCGACAATGGCAATTGCCAACATGCAGGTAAGAGCAACCGCAATGTGATTCCGAGGCTTTACCCGAATTGCAGAATTAGTCGACATGCCATGGATGGCAACCCCACATGTTGTGCAATACCTCACGCCATTGCGCAACTCAGCACCACAATAAGGACAATTCATACCAGCTCCCACAACCATAGACGTTCCTATCGAGGCCAATGTAAATCGATAATTCAAATTCGAGTTGCGCAACAATTAGCCTTAATTTAAGTTGCGGTGAAATAGGGACTGATTAGACCTTTTAATTGGTAAACAGTCCCTATTTCACCGCAACTCGTGAAGACGCCCCTCAAGTACGGTCCCATCAGGGAAAAGGGCACATATCGACAAAGTGCAATTTAGACCCTTCCAGCTTTGTATATGCAGCATTTCAAGATAAACGCAGCGACCCCTTAGTTATCGCAGGCCGGGCACAGGGTTACTCTCCAAATCTTTCCGCAGGACGGAGGAGCCCCCGTCGCGCGAAGCGCGCAGCGGGGGCTCCGACATGTCCGAGGACGATTTGGAAAGTAACCCTGTGTCCGGCCGGAGGGACCCAAACACGGCCATGCTTCTTATGTGCAGCAAAGCTAATGCTGCTAAAATATTAAGCGCTCATGTAGTTTAAACGCACGACGATAAGGAGCACCAGTGGGTAACCACTTCCGTACCTCCGGTGCGGGCGATGATGCCCCCAAGACGCAGGCAGGCGTCCAGGGCAGTCGTTTCGCCACTCCGGATTCAGAGGGCCAGCCTGTTGCTCAGGCCCCCGCTCAGCCGGCAGATCAGGCACAGCCGGCATCCGATCCCTTTGCCTACAATCCAACCAGCGATGTCGCGCTTTCCGGCACGGCGGGTTTTGAGCCCGTTCAGGCCGTGACCGCTCGCGTGGAGCAGCCTCAGGCTGGTGCCGCCACGCCGCAGCCTACCATGGCCGGCATTCCCGACCCCTTGGCCCCTGCGACGCCGGCTCCTCAGCCTGCGCAGTCCGGTCTCTTTGCCGCTATTCCCGACCCCACGCAGCCTGCTGCCCCGGTGGTCGAGAGCGATCAGGCAGCCGAGGTCGCAAGCCTCGATAACGCGCTCAACAACCCCGATTTTACGTCGGTGTTTGCGCCCATCGATCCGCAGGCCAGCCGCAAGAAGATGGCCAAGCAGGCCGGTGTCGAGCCCGTCATCCTTATGGAGCATGTCACCAAGATCTATCCGGCACAGCCCAACAAGCCTGCACTCGACGACATCAACATCGAGATCTATCCGGGCGAGTTCGTCTTCCTGGTCGGTCACTCCGGCTCGGGTAAGACCACGCTGCTGTCGACGCTCAACCGCGACGTCAAGCCGACGAGCGGTCGCATCCTGGTTGCCGGTCAGGACCTCATGAAGATCAAGAATCGCAAGGTTCCGTTCCTGCGCCGCCAGATTGGCGCCGTGTTTCAGGACTTTAAGCTTCTGCCGCAAAAGACCGCCTACGAAAACGTGGCGTTTGCCCTTCAGTGCATCGGCAAGCCCAAAGGCGTCATTCGCAGCCAGGTGCCCGAGGTGCTGCGTCTGGTCGGTCTGGCCGATCAGATGGACTCGCTGCCCGACCAGCTTTCCGGTGGCGAGCAGCAGCGCGTTGCCGTCGCCCGTGCTATGGTCAACCGTCCACCGCTGCTGATCTGCGACGAGCCCACGGGTAACCTCGATCCGGCGATCTCGCTGGGCATCATGAAGCTGCTCGAGCGTATTAACCGCACTGGCACCACCGTGATCGTCGCCACGCACGACCGCGAGATGGTCGATAGCATGCACCGTCGCGTGATCGCCCTCGAGGGCGGCCACGTTATCCGCGACCAGGAGAGGGGAGGTTACGGCAACTATGGCACCAACTAACGTGGGCTACTCCTTCAAAGAGGCAATCAGCCACTTTTTCCGTAACTGGACTACCTCGCTCGGCGCCGTCATCACGATCTTCCTTTCGCTGTTTATCATCGGCCTGTTCATCATGGGCTCCGCGATGCTGAACTCCGTGATCGGCACCGTCGAGGATCAGGTTGTCATCAACGCGTTCATTAGTGATGACGCCGATCAGGCTGATGTTCAGGCTTTTGAGGCCGAGCTTAAGACATGGAATAACGTCAAGTCCGTGACCTATAAGGACAAGGACGACGCGCTGGCCGAGTATACGAGCAAGATGTCGGGCAACGCCGACGCCACCATGAGCGCACTCGATGGCCAGAACCCGCTGCCGGCTTCGTTTGCAATTGAGATGGATGATCCGTCCAAGGTCGAAAGCACGGCCGAGAAGCTCAAGAAGGATGCCGATTTCCAGAAGATCGCGGATGACGGCGACGTCAACGCGAGCGTGCTGTACGGCCAGGAGGAAGTGAGCCGCCTGTTCCAGGTGACCAACTACATTCGCATCGCCGCCGTGGTGCTCGTTGGCCTTCTGACCTTTATCGCATTCATCTTCATCAACAACACGATTCGCCTGTCCATCACGGCGCGTCGTCGTGAGATTGCGATTATGCGTCTGGTCGGCGCCAGCAACGGCTTCATTCGTGGCCCGTTTATCACCGAGGGCGTACTGCAGGCCATTTTGGGCTCGCTGCTTTCCATCGGCGTTCTGGAGCTGCTGCGCAATCTGATGATTCCGCGTCTGCAGGAGAGCATCGGCTGGATGTCGTTTGCCCTGCCGATGCAGTACTACCTGGTGACCTATGCTGCGCTGATTCTGGTCGGCGTGATTATCGGTCTCTTTGGTTCTGCCATTGCCATGCGCCGCTACCTGCGCGTGTAGGCATGCCTGGAATTCATCCCTTCCAACGGGTCGTCTCTTATGGGGCGGCCCGTTTTTTGTCCCCTAGGGATCATTTGGGTAGACTCTTGGGATGTAAACGGCAATCGATAGTTAGGAGGCGCCATGGGGCGCAATAACAAGCATAAGCGTGGAGCTCGCAATAAGCGCGGGCCGGTGCGCAGCGAACGCCGTCCGAGCCTGACCGGGCGCGTGCAGCTCCATGAGCACAGTGCCTATGTCATAACCGAGAATGGCGACTACAAGGTCATGGGCCGTGGCAAGCGCGAGATTATGGATGGCGATACCGTTGCCGTGAGCATTAAGAACAGCCCGCACGGTGAGCGACGCGCCGTGATCGAGGGCGTGGTTGAGCGCGCAGCTATAAGCGTGGTGGGCACGTACCAGACCGCCGGTCCGCTCGGTGTGATTGAGCCGCTCGATTCGCGCCTGAAGGCCGACTTCTTCATTTTGCCCGAGGATACCTCGGCGGATCATCTGGGTGTCCACCCGGGTGATGCTGTTGTCGCGCGCATTTTGACCTACCCGACGCGCCTGGAATCGGGCACTGTGACGATCGAGCGCCGCATTGGCGGAGATGACGCGCCCGATTTGGGCGTTCAATATGTGATGGCGCGCTACGGCTATACCGATAGCTATCCCGAGGCCGCGCTGGACGAGGCCGAGGGGCTTTCGCTCGATGTGTCCGCGGCGCTTAAGGACCCGCTCCGCCGCGATCTGCGCGACCGCTTTGTCATCACGATCGACCCGGTCGACGCGCGCGACTTTGACGATGCCATTTCATTGGAGCGCACGCCCGAGGGTGGCTACAAGCTGGGTGTGCATATCGCCGACGTTTCACACTATGTGGCTTGGGACGGGCATATCGATCTTGAGGCTCGTCATCGTACGACATCGGTGTATCTGGCCGATCGCGTACTTCCTATGCTGCCCGAACACCTGTCCTGTGACCTGTGCTCGCTTCGCCCTGACGAGGACCGCCTGGCGTTTACCGTCGATATCGAGCTCGATGCGCAGGGCCGCGTGCGGCATTACGATCCGTACCCCAGCGTGATTCGCTCGCGTGTGCGTATGGACTATGACGGCGCCGAGGCGCTGCTGGTGCGTGCCGGCGCGGTTGAGTATTCGGTGTTGGAGGGTGCGGCCGAGGATGTTGCGGCTGCCGAGACCTCGCGCGAGGAAGCGCTTGAGCGCGGTCTTGCGTGCGAGGAGGCCGCCCGCGGCTACAACGTCGACCTCTGCGATTTCCTTGTCGCCGCTAACGAACTCGCCGAACTTCGCCGTCGTATTCGTCGCGCCCGCGGCTCAGTCGATTTTGACACTGCCGAGATTCGCGCTCTATTGGATGAGGACGGTGTGCCCGTGCAGATCGTGGCCCGCGAGCGCTCGTGCGCCACGTCGCTTATCGAGGAAGCTATGCTGCTCGCCAACGAGTGCGTTGCAGAGTGGCTGGCAGACCGTGATATCGAGGCCTGCTATCGCGTGCATGAGGATCCGAGCCCCGATAGCCTGCACGGTGCCGCCGTTGCGCTGGCGCAGCTAGGCATCATCGACGATCGCCGTGCTGCCGGTATTGCCCTGGGGAGTCCCGATGAGCTGCAGGCTGCAGTCGATGCTGCCGCCGGTACGGCAAACGCACCGCTCGTCAACACGCTGCTTCTGCGCAGCATGCAGCGCGCGCTGTACAAGCCGCGCAACGAGGGCCACTTTGCGCTCGCCGCGCCGTGCTACTGTCACTTTACGAGTCCCATCCGTCGCTACCCCGATCTGGTGGTGCACCGCGTGCTCAAACTGCAGTTGGCCTATGAGCAGCTCGGCGGCAAGGACGCCTTGGTCCGTACGCCGTGGCTGATCGGCAAGGGGCGCGAGTCGCTGCCGCGCATTCTGCCGCAGATCTGCCGCGCATGTAGCGATGCCGAGCGCGCGGCAGATGCCGCCAGCCATGCGACGCAAAAGATCAAGATTGCCCAGTACTATGAGGATCGCCTGGGCGAGCGCTATGCCGGAACCGTCTCGTGGGTTAGCAGCATGGGCCTCTTTGTGCGCTTGGACCTGACGCAGGTCGAAGGCTTGGTTTCGATTAAGAGCCTGGGCAACGAGTGGTTCGAGTTCGACGAGGACGCGCTTACTCTGACGGGCGCCGACACGGGGACTCGCTATGAACTGGGTCAGCGCGTGATTATCGAGGTCTCACGTGTCAATACCACGCGTGGGCACTTGGACTTCAAGCTTATCCATTAGCCAAATCCCGACTCATGGTGGAGGAGCGGAGGGCGGCCTTTCGGGACCGCCCTCCGCATTTGAATTGTGGCCACCTTACCGTCTGCCTGGCTGCCCGCTTGCCTGCTATTTGGGAGGTAAAACCTACCAAAATAAACCTGTCCCTTTTTGGCAGGTTTACAAGAAAGCGGGGATGAGATGGCGACGGTGTACGGTTATGCGCGGGTGAGTTCGCGCGATCAAAATCTTAATCGGCAGCTGGATGCGCTGGGCGCCTATGGCGTGGGCTCGGCGAATATTTATGCCGACCATGCGAGCGGCAAGGACTTCGATCGGCCGCATTATCGCGAGCTGCTACACGTCCTGGGAGACGGGGATGTGCTGGTGGTGCTTTCTATCGACCGACTTGGCCGTAATTACTCCGAGATTCTTGAGGAATGGCGACGCATTACCAAGGAGCTCGGGGTTGCCATTGTGGTGTTGGACATGCCATTGCTTGACACGCGCGCTAGGGCCAGCGGCGCGCCGGATGTGACCAACGTCCTGATTGCCGATATTGTGCTGCAACTGCTGAGCTACGTGGCGCAGGTGGAGCGCGAGAATATCCATCGGCGCCAGGCGGAGGGAATTGCAGCGGCGCGGGCGCGAGGGGTTCGTTTCGGTCGACCTCGCAAGCCGTGCCCTCCTCAGTTTGAGCTGGTGCGCGATAGCTATGAGGCAGGCGATATTACCCGCAGCCAGGCAGCAAAGTGCCTGGGCGTGTGCGTGGGGACGTTCGATCGCTGGATGCGCGAGGCGGGGTAGGGGTTTGCGTCGCTTTGTCGCTTCCTGTTGCGATTCAAATTTTGATACGGTGACGATGCCATTTGGGGCTACACTCGCTGATATACAAAAAAGGAGGTTGGCCCTTGGCGCGCGTAAAACAAATAATCGGATGGACCGCAATTGTTCTGTTCGTTGCAACGCTGGCGGGCATCTGGGTGCTGACGGAGCAAAATGCGGTGGAGACGTCGTTGCTGAGCGAGTCCACCGCGCGTGTGGTGGAGGGTCAGGCTACGGGCGTTCAGGCTGCTGATGCCACGGGTGAAGCCCAGACAGAGAACGGAATGACCGGGGGCGCCGATTCGGCTGCCTCGAATGTCCGGTCTGGCCGACTTGCTTCCATTCGCATGTGGGTGGGCACAAACGTCCGTCGCGTTGCCCATACCGTAGAGTTTTTCTTCGTCGGATTATTCGCCTCCGTGGTCGTGGTTTGCCTTTCCAGGCGTCCGTGGAGCGTATGCTCCCGTTGCGTGCCCGTATTGCTCTTTTGCGCCGCCTGCTCCGTTGGCGATCAGGTACATAAGATCTTTGTTCCCGGCAGGCATTTCGACGTTATCGATTTAGGATTCGATGCTGCGGGCTATGTCACCGCCATGCTGTTGGTATTGCTGGCGGCGGCGTTGGTGCGCCATGCGACTCGGCCGATCGGCGCCCATGCGAGGCGCTAGCCGGTAACAAACCCGTTTCTGATAATGCGACCTCGTTGAATTATTTTGTGTCGCGCGTATTTCCGAGCGGTCGGATTTGAGGGGCGAGCGGTAGAACGCTCGCCCTTTGTGCGCCACGATGCGGCACAATGTACCGCAAAAGCTGTTTGTATCCGGTACGAATCGTTCGTTGGTCTTTAATTCTTCTCAACGGAGGTGTTTGAGATGGCAAACGGATTGCTTTTGCGGCTTCGCGAGCGTGAGCTCAGCGCGAGCCCGGCGGAACGCAATGTCATCGCATATGTAAGCGCTCATCCGCACGAGGTGGTCGGGCTGTCCGTCCGCGGTCTTGCCGATGTCACGTTCTCCTCGCCCTCGAGCATTTTGCGCTTTTGCAAGCGTTTGGGTTTTGCGGGCTACAAGGAGTTCCAGCGCGAACTGATTGCCGAGCTGGCACTCTTAGGTGACAAGAAAGACGTAGCCCTCGAGGACATCTCCATGGATGACAGCGTCGAACGTATCGTGGGGAAGGTGATGAAAAGCAACGTGCGCACGATCGAGGCGACGGCGCGAACGCTCGATTACACCGTCTTGGAGCGATGCGCGGCCCGTCTTAAGCGGGCACGCGCGGTCAATCTGTTCGGTATTGGTGCCTCCCGTTTGGTCGCGCACGATCTGGCGCAAAAGCTCATGCGTGTCGACAAAGAGTGCCATCTGTACGACGACTGGCATGATCAGCTCTTGTGTGCCAAGAACATGCATGAGGGCGATATGGCAATCGCCTTTAGCTACTCGGGCTTGACGCAAGAGGTGCTGGACTGCACCGCCGAGGCTCAACGTCACAACTGTCCCGTAGTGGCCGTTACCAAAGTAGATGGATCATCCAAGCTTGCCACCATGGCCGATGCCGTGCTCGGCGTCGCTGCGAGTGAACCCTTGGTCCGCAGCGGTGCCATGGCTTCGCGTATGGCCCAGCTTATGGTTGTCGATGCCTTGTACGCTGCTTACGTTTCCAGCGACTACGAACGGGCGACGCATGTCATTAAGCAAAACTACATCGAGAAACAGGAAAGATGAGGTGAATGAAATGCTCGATTTAACAAAATTCACGACCGAACAGCGTAATCAAAGGTCAATGGACCTCGATACGATGACATCGCTGCAAATCGTCACGACGATGAACGATGAGGATCTTCGTGCCGTCCAGTCGGTCACGAAAGTGTTGCCCCAGGTTGCCACAGCAATCGACTGGGCTGCTGAGGCACTCGAGCGCGGCGGGCGCGTCTTTTACATGGGCGCAGGCACCAGCGGTCGTTTGGGCGTACTCGACGCTTCGGAGTGTCCGCCCACGTTTGGCGTGTCACCCGATCTGATTGTCGGGCTCATTGCCGGAGGCGAGACGGCGTTTATCAAGGCTGTCGAAGGTGCCGAAGACAGTGAGGAGCTTGGCGCGAACGACCTGCGAGAGCGTGGACTCTCGGACAAGGATCTTGTCGTTGGCATGGCGGCAAGCGGCCGTACTCCTTATGTGGTGGGCGGCCTTGCGTACGCCAAGGCAACTGGGTGCAAGACCATTGCAATTGCCTGCAACCAAGGGTCGAAGATCGGGGAGAGCGCAGATCTTGCCATTGAGCCCGTGCCCGGTCCCGAGGTGCTGACCGGCTCAACGAGGCTCAAGGCGGGAACGGTTCAAAAGCTCATTCTCAACATGATTTCGACCGGTGCCATGGTCAAGATCGGCAAGGTATACCAAAACCTGATGGTCGATGTGCAGCAGACGAACGAGAAGTTGGTGGTGCGCGGCCAGAACATCGTGATGGAGGCGACCGGCTGCACGCGCGAGCGCGCTGTTCAGGCGCTTGCGGATGCCGGCGGCCACGTAAAAACCGCTATTGTCTCGGTGCTGTTGGACTGCGATGCCGAGCAGGCTGCGGTAGCTCTTGAACGGGCGCACGGCCATGTCCGTACTGCGGTGAGTGGCCATGAGAAGAGCAATGCCGATGTCCAATAGGTGCACGGCGTGAGCTGATATGACATCTAGACGAGATACCCAATACAAGGAGGAGTTATGACGAACAAAGAGCTGGCTCAAAAGCTGCTGGACCTTTTGGGCGGTAAAGACAACGTGCTCGCAAACGCGGCGTGCATGACGCGCCTGCGCGTGACCGTCAAAGACACGGGCAAGGTCGACACGGAGGGTATTAAGGCGCTCGACGGCGTGATGGGCCTGGTCGAGGACGACACGATGCAGATCGTGCTGGGTCCGGGCAAGGTGAATAAGGTGCTCGAGGAGTTCTCCAAGCTCACCGGCCTTGCGAAAGGCGTTGCCGACGAGAGCGTGGTTGACGCTGCGGCCACAAACAAGGCCGCGCAGAAAGCCAAGTACGAGTCCAAGCCGGTTCAGGCCTTCCTCAAGAAGATTTCCAATGTCTTCGTCGCCCTGCTTCCCGGCATCATTGCGGCTGGCCTCATCAACGGTATCTGCAACGTCATTAACGTCTCGACGGCAGGCGCGCTTGCAGGCGAGTGGTGGTACCAGGGCATTCGTTCCATGGGCTGGGCCCTGTTTGCCTATCTGCCCATCTTGGTGGGCTATAACGCGGCACGTGAGTTTGGTGGCTCCGCTGCGCTGGGCGGCATCGCCGGCATGATGTGTATCGCCAACAGTGCCATGCCCCTGCTTGCGCCTGGCGCGGCTGATCCTGCCACTGCCATTCTGCTGCCGCTCACCAATGCGCAGTACAACCCCGCGGCGGGTGGCATGATCGCGGCTCTCATCGCTGGTGCATTTTTTGCCTGGATGGAGCGTCAGATTCGCAAGGTTATGCCCAACGCACTCGACACGTTCTTGTCCCCGCTGCTGGTGCTCATCATCGGCGCCTTTGCTCTGATGCTCGTCATCCAGCCGGTTGGCGCATGGCTGACGACTGCCATCTTTAGCGTTTTGACCTTTATCTTCGAGAAACTGGGCGTCCTGGGCGGCTATATCCTGTCGGCAGGCTTCTTGCCGCTGGTGTCCGTCGGCCTGCATCAGGCGCTCACGCCGATCCACGCTATGCTCAACGATCCCGACGGCGCTACCAAGGGTATCAATTACCTGCTTCCCATCCTTATGATGGCTGGCGGCGGCCAGGTCGGTGCCGGTTTGGCGCTGTACTTTAAGACCAAGAACGCCAAGCTCAAGAAGTACGTCGCAGAGTCCATTCCCGTTGGAATCCTGGGTGTGGGCGAGCCTCTGATGTATGCTGTTACGCTGCCGCTCGTTCGTCCGTTTGTGACGGCCTGCCTGGGTGCCGGATTTGGCGGCGCGCTCGCGGCGCTGCTTCACATCGGCACGGTTTCTCAGGGCGTTTCCGGTCTGTTTGGCCTACTGATCGTTGTTCCTGGCCAGCAGCTCGGCTACGTTGCCGCTATGCTGCTTGCCTATGCCGCCGGCTTTGTCCTGACGTGGTTCTTTGGCGTCGACGAGCAGAAGATCAACGAGTTCTTTGGCGAGTAGTTTGATATCGCGAGCCGTGTTGCTCGGGGCTCGCGGTGCGCGGCAGATTTCTTGATGCTATGGTTGTGCCGGCGGGGCTAACTGCTCCGCCGGCCTTTTTTAAAGGAGCGTTGAAGCGTGAAAACGGGTATTTCGATTTATCTTTCCAGCCCTCTGCAGGATATTGAGCGGACGATTGAGCGTGGTGCCGCGGCGGGTGCGCGCTATGCGTTCACCTCGCTGCATATTCCCGAGGATGGGGGAGCGGCGTATGCCGATAAGGTCCGTCATGTGCTGTCGCTGCTTTCCGCCCGCGGCATTGCGCTCATTGCCGATGTGGGGCCGCGTACGTGCGATTTGCTCGGGCTTGAGCGTATCGAGGACCTGCGCGATCTGGGGTTGGAATACCTTCGTTTGGACTATGGCTTTAGCGCCCAGCGGGTCGCGGAGCTGTCCGGTGTATTTCGCATTGTGGTCAATGCATCGACGGTGAGTTCTGATGAAATCGCATCGTGGCGTGAAGCCGGCGCCGATGTGACTCGTTTTGCCGCCTGCCACAATTTTTACCCCAAGCCTTATACCGGTTTAGCTCTTGAAGATGTTGCTCGGACGAATCTTCGTCTTGCGGCGCTTGGATTCGAAATCATGGCTTTTGTGCCGGGTGATGCTAACGTTCGCGGGCCGGTATTCGAGGGACTGCCGACGGTCGAGGCGCAGCGCGGTCGCGAGTCAAAGGTTGCTCTCAATATGCTTGAGCTTGCACATGGCGCCGATTGCGACATTGTGTTGGTCGGCGACCCCGATCTTTCCGATGCGGGCTGGGCGCAGTTTGCTCAAGTTTCCGCCGGATACGTGGACCTGCAATGCGAGCTTGAGCCCGGTTATGCCTATGTGCGCGGGCAGATTCATCACGACCGGTCCGACTCGAGTGTCCTCATCTTTAGGTCTCAGGAGTCACGTACGAAGCTTAAGCCGGATTCCGTGCCGACGGATGCCGGAGCCGGCCTGCCGCGAAAGGCGGGGTCGATCGCTGTGAGCAATAGCGGATATGGGCGCTACGAAGGCGAGCTTGAGATTGCGCGGGTCGATCTTCCCGGTGACGAGCGCATGAACGTTGCGGGCCATATCACGCCCGAGGCAATGGAACTGCTGCCGTTTATCAAGCGCGGATTCGGGGTACGGTTCGTTTAACGTGTGACCCGCGGGCTACAATTGGCCCATCATACGAAGGCGCCTCGTGTGGCGTGTGCCTGCGTTGGCCGATCTATATTCGGAGGATTCCCATGACTGTACTGTTTGTTGAATATCCCAAGTGCTCGACCTGTAAGAAGGCCAAGGCATGGCTGGACGAACATGGGGTAGAGTATATCGATCGCGATATCGTTTTGGACAATCCCACGGCTGATGAGCTTGCGACCTGGATTGCTCGTTCGGGGCTGCCGGTGCGGCGCTTCTTTAATTCGTCGGGCATGAAATATCGAGAGCTGGGCCTGAAGGCGCGTCTGGATGCGGGCATGACGGATCGGGAGTGCTACGAGCTGCTGGCGACCGACGGCATGCTGGTCAAGCGTCCGCTGCTGGTGGGCGACGACTTTGCGATTCCCGGCTTTAGGGAAGCGGCTTGGGCCGAGGCGTTGCTGTAGCGGCTGCGGAAAGTGCGACCCGTTTTGAGTGCTCAGGGTGGGACGCACTTTCCGCCGGCGGGCCTGCCTCAGTCAGTCCGCCAGCTGTGCCCATTCGTGCGGATCGTAGACCTTTACGTGCTTGTTGGGCTTGCCGCTCCAGTACTCCTCGTCCATAAAGGGCAGATATGCCTGAACACCGGGGCAGATAAAGGGAATCCGCTGCTGTTGCAGTCGCTCGCGCTGGCGCTGCTCCAGGTGCGCCTCGGATATGACGGTCGGCATGCCGGACAGCTCGACGAGGCTTGCCTGGATTCGCTTAAGGTCGGGGAGTCCCGCGTGCCATGACACCCGCATGATCAAAAAGGATGCACGGCGGTATTTTGCCTGCATCACCGTGATGGCGGGGCGCAGTGTGGGATGGATTTTGTCCCGTTCGGGCCAAAGGTCGGCAGTGATCTCGAGGCCCAGGGTCTCCCATAGGTAATCAAGCTCTTCGTCCATGGCGCCTCGATATCTACGCGATCATTGATACTTCGATTGTGTTGCCTGGTGCTATCGTTTTCACGGTAGAATCTGCCAACGGTTGACGGCTACCGCTCACGGCGTTTTGCCCTTCGTGTACAGCGGTTGGCTTCACAGGTCCTTCACGGGTTGGACTAAATTAGGCCAATTTGACTGAATTTCAAAAAAGTCAAAATTGGGGCTTGCGTCACGGCGAGACTTCCCGTATATTTCTTTCTTGCGCAAAGGCACAGCCGAGCGCAGCGATGCAGTCATTGGGATGTCGTCTAATGGCAGGACAGCGGATTCTGGTTCCGTCAATGGGGGTTCGACTCCCTCCATCCCAGCCATTGCATTTGCTACATATGGCCCGTTCGTCTAGCGGTTTAGGACGCCGCCCTCTCAAGGCGGAGATCACCAGTTCGAATCTGGTACGGGCTACCAAAATTGAACGCCCGGGCCTCGTAAGAGACCCGGGTTTTGTGTATTGACCGTATATACGGCGCCTGCCGTGTTTCGCTCAGATCGAGGAGTAGCCATGGATCTGCCCATCAGCTTGCAAGACATCACGTATGCCGAGAACTATCTGGCGCAGGGCGACCTGGCTACGGCGACGCCGCTGCTGGAGCGTCTGGTGGAGCTCGCCGAGGAGTATATCGACGCTGAGTGCAAGACGGAGGAGAAGCGCCAATACTTTAGCTTCGACAGCAAGTTTGAGCGCTTGGCCTATCGCCGCGTGGAGAAGGATCCGCGCGAGCTCGTGCAGGTCGAGGTGCCGTTTGACCGCCTGTACTCTGATATGGCGTTTGCCTACATTCGCCAGCAGGATTATGTGAGCGCTCGTAATGCCCTGATGCAGGCTGTGCGTTGGGACCCCATGAACTGCAACTATCGCTTGGATTTGGCCGAGCTGTTCCGCGCGCTCGAGGACAAGCAGGAATGGGCATCGCTCTCGTTCTCGGTGCTGGAGCGTGCAAGCGATGGCAAGTGCGCCGCCCGCGCTTACGCCAATCTAGGTCAGTATTTCTTGGAGCCCGAGACCGAGAACGTTTCGGCTGCCGTGGGCTGCGCGCGTCTGGCGCTGCGCCTGGCGCCCAACGATGCGCATACGACGCGCCTGCTCAACAAGATCCATACCACCTATCCGGATGCCGCTGATGAGAGCGACGACCACGTGATGGGCGAATTGGCCCTGCAAGGCGTGCCGACCTCGCCTTCGGCCGAGATTGCCATCTGCCTGATTATGTGCGCGACCGATGCTGCAAGCGACGGCGACAAGCAGGAGGCGACGCGCCTGACGGTACGTGCTCGCGACTTGGTGGGCGAGGAGGCCTGCGCGGCGATTATCAAACTGGTGCGCGAGAGCGATGCCGAGCTCAATGCCGAGCGCAAGGCAAAGCGCGAGACTGCGGGCTCAAACGCCGATGGAGCCAAGGAGGCCGGCGATGCCCAGTAAGCGCGAGCGCAAACTCATTTCCAAGAATCGCTCGGCACATCACGAGTACTTTATCGATGAGACGTTTGAGTGCGGTATTGAGCTGAGCGGCACCGAGGTCAAGTCGATTCGCGAGCGCGCCTGCCAGATCACTGACACTTTTGCGCTGATTCGTGGCGGCGAGTGCTGGCTCGTCGGACTGCATATCCACCCTTATAGCCATGGTGGCGTGTGGAATCGCGATCCCGACCGTCGGCGTCGTCTGCTGCTGCACCGCAAGGAGATCGACTTTCTTGACGGCAAACTTCGCAACCGTGGTTATGCGCTGGTTCCGTTGGAGCTCTACTTTAATACCGACGGCCGCGTAAAGCTGCTGCTGGGTCTGGGTCGCGGCAAGAAGCTCTACGACAAGCGCGAGGATATGGCCAAGCGTGATGTCCAACGCGAGATCGACCGCGCCCTTAAGGAACGCAACCGTTAGGCACTCTGCATAAGTTGCGGTGGAATACGGACTGTTTTGCCTGTTTGAGGGGCTATTCAGTCCCTATTTCACCGCAACTGCGGGCGTCTCGTCTTTCTTACTGTTCTGACACATATGTCTCAAAGGCGGCGTCCGTTATGGGTGCCGCCTTTTTTGTGGGTACATACATCCATGAGGATCAATGCCGGGTTAGAGGAGTGATCGATATGGACAAAACTGCGTTCTTTACGATGCCGAGCGGCCTGTATGTGGTGAGTGCCGCGGCCGACGGGCTACGTGCCGGCTGCGTTATCAACACGGCGGTGCAGGTGACGTCCGCGCCGCCGCGCATCTCGGTTGCCGTGAATAAGGACAACGTCACCTCGGGCGTTATTGCCGCGGCCAAAGCGTTCGCGCTGACCGTGATCGATCAGACCGCCGACATGCTCTACATCGGTAACTTTGGGTTCCGCACCAGCAGCGATTATGACAAGTTTGCCAAGTACGAGACCCGCGAGACGGCTCTGGGCATGCCCTATGTGCCCGAGCACGCGGCGGCCCTGTTTAGCTGCCGTTTGATCGACACTGTGGATGTGGGCACGCATCTGCTGTTTATCGGCGAGGTCGAGGATGCCGAGCGCCTGAACGACGAGACGCCGCTGACGTACGACTACTATCACAAGGTTCTGAAGGGCAAGACGCCTCCGAAGGCCTCGTCCTATCAAGGCTAGAATTGTTGTAAAAACACTTGCATTATTTTATTGAGAACATATACTAATAAGCGAAGTACATCACCAGTCGCGTTCGAGAGGAGAACATCATGGCTGAGGAGAAGAAGACATATAAGTTCGTGTGCGTCGTTTGCGGTTACGAGGTTGAGGTCGATACGCCCGAGCTGCCCGAGGACTACGTGTGCCCGGTGTGCGGCGTCGGTCCCGATCAGTTTGAGCTCGTCGAGGAGTAGCTCGCAGGCACACGACTTGCAGCAACACATAGCTCTGTCCAAGGGCCCCGGTCGAATTCTCGGCCGGGGCCTTTTTCCTCCGTCCCCAAGGGGTCACGGCTGCTGTTAGCCGATTCTGTCTGTTGTGAGTCCGGCCGACTGCTTGTCTCAATCTGTAACATGTGGCGGCTTAAAACGGGTCTATCTGTTACAGATCGAGACGCTTGCCTGGGTAGGTGCCCCGTCCGATCACATCCCTGTTAGCAGCACGGCGTCGAGCGCCGTTACGACGACACCGATCCCTACGAGCAGCGCGTTGAGCGGGCGCGAGTTGGCGTATTTGCCCATGACGCGGGGCGAACTGGTGAGTCGTATGAGCACAAAGACCGTAATCGGCAGTTGAAGCGACAGCAGCGCCTGGCTCCAAATGAGACCCTCAAAAGGATTCGGGACGACCAGGCACGCCGCCACTGCACCGACGAAACAGGCCGCCACCCCGATCGAGGAATGTCGGTCGTGGATGTCGTATTCCTCGTCGAACATGCCCGCGGTGATGGTTCCCGCCGCCATGCCCGCTGTCACGCTGCTCGATAGTCCCGCAAACAGCAGTGCCACCGCAAAGATGGTCGAGCTTGCCGGGCCCAGAATGGGGGAGAGTGTGGCCGCTGCGACGGTGAGGTCATCTACGACAATGCCGTGCGCAAAGAAGGTCGTTGCGGCCAGGATGACCATGGCCGAGTTGATTGCCCAGCCCACGCCCATCGAAAAGAGCGTGTCGAAGAGCTCGTAGCGCAGACGTTCTTCGATAACTTGCTCGCCTTGGCCTTCGAAGTGCATGGATTGGATGACCTCGGAGTGCAGGAAGAGGTTGTGGGGCATAACGACCGCACCCAGGACACTCACGATAATAGCGGCTGAGCCGGTGGGCATACTGGGCGTGATCCAGCTTGCGGCGGCCTGCGGCCAGTCGACCTTGACCAGCGCAAGCTCGACCAAAAACGAGAGTCCTACCACGCCTACGAAGGCGATGATCCATCGCTCGGCGCGCTTGTAGGAGCTCGTCATGAGCATCGCCATCGATACTGCCGCCACGATGACGCAGCCCGCGCGCACGGGCAGCCCAAAGAGCATTTGAAGGGCAATCGCGCCGCCCAGGACTTCGGCCATGGCGGTGGCGATGGTCGCGAGATAGGCGCTGGCGAGTACTGCGCGTCCCACGATGCGGGGGAGGTAGCGTGTCGTGGCCTCGGCAAGACAGGTGCCCGTGGCGATGCCCAAGTGCGCCGCGTTGTGCTGCAGCACGATGAGCATGATCGTGGACAGCGTGACGATCCACAGCAGCGCGTAGCCAAACTGCGAGCCGGCGGCCATGTTGGAGGCCCAGTTGCCCGGATCGATAAAGCCGACGGTCACGAGCAGCCCGGGGCCGATATGCCGCGCAATGTCTAGGCCTCCGTGACCGCCGGTGCGTCGGGAGCCAAAATGTTGTTTGAGATGGTTGAGCATGGTGCGCTCCTGTGTGCCGTTTGTTTGACGCCGCAAAGGATACCCGTTTTAGGCTCAAAAGTTAACTATGACTAACAAAATAGTTGTATTTGAATGGGGTGGGGAAAGGGGGTTGCCGAAATGTCTTGATCTGTAACAACTGGGGATGGAAATTGGGTCTAGGTGTTACAGATCAAGACAGGAAGAAATGGTCCTATGGAAAATCTCGATCTGTAACAGCTGACCGCCAAAACTGACCCTTCGTGTTACAGATTGAGACATTCGGAACCGTCTCTCGAAAACATCTTGATCTGTAACAGTTAGTCGTCGAAATTGGGTCTTACTGTTACAGATTGAGATGTTTGAAGCGGTGAGCTTACAGGCCGAACTTGGGGCCTATGTTGTCGCCCTTGAGGTCGGCGGTGTCCACTCGTAGGGCGTGCGTTACGCGATTGTTTCGAAACGGGCGGGAAACACAACGGGCCGGCGATGCTCCTAGTATGCCTAGTCAACTGACTGTCTAACACCTAGGGGAGGATCGCGATGCAGGCAGATTCCGCTCAGCAGCAGGGCCTTTATCGCCCCGAATTCGACCACGATGCATGTGGCATCGGCGCGCTCGCCGATATCAACGGCGAGCGCCATCACCAGATCCTGGACGACGCGCTGTCCATTCTGGTCAACTTGGAGCACCGCGGCGGCACGGGACTCGAGAAGAATACCGGCGACGGCGCCGGCATCCTGTTCCAGGTTCCGCATCATTTTTTCCGCAAAGAGGCTCAAAAGTGCGGCCAGATTCTGCCGGCAGAGGGCGACTATGGCGTGGCCATGCTGTTCTTCCCGCAGGACGACAAGGGCGTAGAGGATGCCCGCCGCGTGTTTGAGGAGGGCTGTGCCGAGGCCGGCGTGCCGCTGCTCTTTTGGCGCGAGGTGCCGGTCGATCCGCACGACCTGGGCGAGACGGCCCGCGCCTGTATGCCTACCATCCTGCAGGCCTTTCTGGGCCGTCCCGACGACACGCCGGCGGGCGACGCCTTTGAGCGTCGCCTGTACGTGTGCCGCCGCACCATCGAAAAGAAGGCCGACGCCGAGTTTGCCCTGCGCGACAAGATCTTCTATGTGTGCTCCATGAGCTCGCGCACCATCGTGTACAAGGGCATGCTGGTCGCCACGCAGATGCGCCGCTTCTTCATCGACCTCAACGACGCCGCCGTCAAGACGGCCGTGGCGCTCGTCCACTCGCGCTACTCCACCAACACCACGCCCAGCTGGGAGCGCGCGCACCCCAACCGCTTTATCATCCACAACGGCGAGATCAACACCCTCAAGGGCAACGTCAACTGGATCCGCGCCCGCGAGCCCAACCTGTACAGCCCCGTGCTGCAGCACGATCTTGAGCGCGTGATGCCCATCATCAACCGCGAGGGTTCCGACTCCGCGATTCTGGATAACGTGCTCGAGTTCCTGGTCATGAACGGTCGCCCGCTTACGCGTGCCGCATCCATGCTGCTGCCCGAGCCGTGGGACCACAACGACAGCCTGAGTGAGGAGCGCCGCGCCTACGACGCTTACCAGTCCATGCTCATGGAGCCGTGGGACGGTCCGGCCGCCATCGCCTTTACCGACGGTCGCACGCTGGGTGCCGCCCTCGACCGTAACGGCCTGCGTCCCGCCCGCTACTATGTGACGCGCGACGGTCGCTTTATGCTGGCAAGCGAGGTGGGCACCATCGAGGTGAGCCCCGAGAACATCCTGACGAGCGGCTGCCTGGGACCGGGCCAGATGCTCGAGGTCGATTTTGCCCGCGGCCGCGTCATCTACAACGACGAGCTGCGCGCCCGTTACGCCAAGGAAAAGCCCTATCGCGACTGGATCGCCGAGGAGACGCTGACCGTCGACGCACTCGACAAGCCCGCCGCGCCCGCGCCCGCCGAGGATGCCGAGGTGCCCGCCGCCGTGCGCATGGCCAAGCTCGGGTATCACTGGGATGATGTTGACGAAGTCGTGCGTCCCATGGCCCAGCAGGGCAAGGCGCCGCTCGCCTCGATGGGTATCGATGCGCCGCTGGCCTGCCTGTCCAAGGAGACGCGCTCGTTCTTCGACTACTTCTATCAGCTGTTCGCTCAGGTCACGAACCCGCCGATCGACGCCCTGCGCGAGCATATGGTCACCTCGACCACGCTCTACCTGGGCAACCACGGCAACCTGCTCGAGGATTCCCGCACGGCCTGCCAGCTGGTGCGCTTGGAGCGTCCGCTGCTGAGCGAGGAGGAGTTCGAGCGTATCTGCGCCATCGACCGCGTGGGCTTTAAGACCCGCCGTTTCCGTGCCGTGTACCGCCGCGACGCCGGCGAGGGCGCGCTGCAGGCTGCGCTCAAGCAGCTTGCAGAGGATGTTGAGGCTGCGGTCCGCGACGGCGTGAACATCGTGGTGTTGAGCGATCGCGCCGCTGCGGGTGAGGTGCCCGTGCCGTCGCTGCTCGCCGTGGGCTGCGTGCACAACCACCTGATCCGCGCCGGCGTGCGTACCTTTGCCGACATCGTGGTGGAGTGCGGCGACGCCGTGTCTCCGCACGACTTTGCGGCACTGGTGGGCTACTCCGCGAGCGGCATCTATCCGTACAACGCACATGCGTGCATCCGCGATCTGGCGGCACGCGGCGACCTGGACGTGACGGCCGAGCAGGGCATCGCCAACTACAATAAGGCTGCGACTGCCGGCATTGTCTCCATCATGTCAAAGATGGGCATCTCCACGGTGCAGAGCTACCATTCGGCGCAGATCTTCGAGGCCGTGGGCTTTACGCCGGAGTTCGTCAACGTGTACTTCGCCGGCACGGTGAGCCGTGTGGGCGGTATGGGTATCGAGGACGTCGAGCGCGAGCAAAATGAGCGCTACGACGCCGCGCTCGTCATCCTTAAGAGCCCTGCTCCCGATCAGCTGCCCACACTGGGCCTGACCAAGTGGCGCCCGCTCGGTGGCGAGGATCACCTGATTGACCCCCAGACCGTCTACCTGCTGCAGACCGCCTGCCGCGAGGACAGCTACGACACCTTTAAGAAGTACAGCGCCCGCCTGCACCGCACCGGCCGTGCCGTGCGCCTACGCGACCTGCTCGACTTTAATGCCAGCGGCCGCACGCCGGTTTCGCTCGACGAGGTGGAGCCCGCGCTCAACATCGTCCGCCGCTTTAACACCGGCGCCATGTCGTACGGTTCCATCAGCAAAGAGGCACACGAGTGCATGGCCATCGCCATGAACCGCCTGCACGGCCGTTCCAACTCCGGCGAGGGCGGCGAGGACCCGCGTCGCGAGACGCCGCTGGCAAACGGTGACTCCAAGAACTCAGCGATCAAGCAGGTGGCAAGCGCGCGCTTTGGCGTGACGAGCCGCTATCTTTGCAGCGCCTTCGAGATTCAGATCAAGATGGCCCAGGGCGCCAAGCCCGGCGAGGGTGGCCACCTGCCCGGCAAGAAGGTCTACCCCTGGATCGCCGAGGTCCGTCAGTCCACGCCCGGTATCGGCCTGATTTCGCCTCCGCCGCACCACGACATCTATTCCATTGAGGACCTGGCAGAGCTTATCTTCGATCTTAAGAACGCCAATCCTGGCGCACGCGTGTCGGTCAAGCTGGTCAGCGAGGCCGGCGTCGGCACCATCGCCACCGGTGTGGCCAAGGGTGCCGCCGACAAGATTTTGATCAGCGGCCACAACGGCGGCTCCGGTGCCGCGGCGCGCGATTCGATCTGGCACGCCGGTCTGCCGCTGGAGCTCGGTCTTGCCGAGGCCCAGCAGACGCTGCTGCAAAACGGCCTGCGCTCGCGCGTGGTACTCGAAGCCGACGGCAAGCTCATGGACGGCACCGATGTCGCCGTCGCCTGCCTGCTGGGTGCCGAGGAGTTTGGCTTTGCGACCATGCCGCTCATCTCCATGGGCTGCCTCATGCAGCGCGACTGCCAGCAGGATACCTGCCCGGCCGGCATCGCTACGCAAAACTGCCGCCTGCGTCGCGGCTTCCGCGGCAAGCCAGAGCACGTCGAGCACTTTATGCTCTTTGTTGCCGAGCAGCTGCGCGAGGTCATGGCGAGCCTGGGCTTCCGCACCGTCGACGAGATGGTCGGCCATCCCGAGTGCCTGCGCCAGATCGAGGTCCCGGGCAACCGCAAGGCCAACCTGCTCGATCTGTCGCCCGTGCTGGCAAGCGCGACCTGTGAGTTTGGTGCCCACATCCCGGGCGCCGACGGCCGTCACTTCCTGCCCCAGATGGCTGCGGACAGCGAGCTCGACAAGACGCTCGACTCCACGCTGTTTGTGCCCTATACGGCCGATGCCCGTGCGCACCTGCGCCCGATTCGCTTCCGCGCCGACATCGCCAACGTCAACCGTTGCGTGGGCACCATCTTGGGCAACGCGGTGACCAAGGCGCATCCCGAGGGCCTGCCCGCCGGCTCCATCACCATCGATTGCGATGGTTCGGCCGGTCAGAGCTTTGGCGCTTTCCTGCCGCGCGGCATTACGCTCAACGTGTGCGGCGACGCCAACGACTACTTTGGCAAGGGCCTTTCGGGCGGCGAGGTGTCGGTGCGCCCCAACCCGCATGCGACCTACAAGTTCGACGAGAACATCATCGTGGGCAACGTTGCGTTCTTTGGCGCCACGAGCGGTCGCGGCTTCATTAACGGCCTGGCCGGCCAGCGCTTTGGCGTACGCAACTCCGGTGCCACGGTGGTGGTCGAGGGCTGCGGCAACCATGGCTGCGAGTACATGACGGGAGGTCTGGCGCTCATCTTGGGCGAAGTCGGGCAGAATTTTGCCGCCGGCATGACAGGCGGCGTGGCCTATGTCTTTGATCAGTACGGCACGCTCAGTGCTCGCGTGAACCACGAGAGCGTGGAGCTCAAGGCCCCGACGGCCGGCGAGCTGGCGCAGATTCGCGAGCTCATCCAGGAGCACGTGGACGCGACGCAGAGCCCGCGCGGCATTAAGCTGCTCTACAGCTTCGACTCGATGAGCAAGCACTTTGTGAAGGTCATTCCGACCGAGTACGAGCGCGTGTTGGCGATTGTCGCCGCCGCCGAGGCCATCGGTAAGACGCATGCGCAGGCCGAGGAGCTGGCGTTTGACATTGTGACCGGTCGCGCCGACGCCGCCGATGTCGCTCGCTTTGATGTGGCGGGTGGTGTCGCTGGCGCTGCGCCCACCACCGCCAGCTCTGTTGCTTCGACCAAAAAGGAGGCGTAAGTGCCATGGGTAAGCCCAGTGCTTTTCTTGATATCGATCGCGTGACCCACGAGCTGCGCCCCGTGGAGGAGCGCAGCCGCGATTTCGATCCGCTGTACGTGGAGCTCGACGACGATGCGCGCCGTGCCCAGGCGAGCCGCTGCATGATGTGTGGTGTGGCGTTTTGCCAGATGGGCGCGAGCTTTGGCAAGGCGCGTCCGAGTGGCTGCCCGCTGCACAATCTGATTCCCGAGTGGAACGAGCTGGTGTATCGCGGCCGCTGGGACGAGGCTGCCGAGCGTCTGTCACTCACCTCGCCTATGCCCGAGTTCACGAGCCGCGTGTGCCCGGCGCTGTGCGAGGCCGCGTGTAACCTGGGCTCGGTCGACGGCCAGCCCACGACGATTCACGACAACGAGCGCGCGATCAGCGACCATGAGTGGGCAAATGGCGGTCCGCGCCGCTTTGAGCCGGCAGGGGAGGGCGCGCCCACGGTTGCCGTGGTGGGTTCCGGCCCGGCTGGCCTGGTGGCAGCATGGGAGCTTGCGCGTCGCGGTGCCCGCGTGACGGTGTTTGAGCGTGACGACCGCCCGGGCGGCCTGCTCATGTACGGCATTCCCAACATGAAGCTCGAGAAGTCCGTGGTCGAGCGTCGCGTGGCACTTATGCGCGAGCTGGGTATCGTCTTTGAGCTGGGCGCTGACGTTACGAACCCTGCGGTGGCGGCCAAGCTCGATGGCTTTGACGCCGTCGTGGTGGCTGCCGGCGCCCGCGCCCCGCGTGGGCTTTCTGCTGCGAACATCGATGCGCCCGGCGTGGTGTATGCCGTGGACTACCTGACGGCTTCGACCATCTCGGTGCTCGATGGCGGCGAGCCCGCGGTGAACGCGCGCGGCCTGGACGTTGTGGTCGTTGGCGGCGGCGATACCGGCAACGACTGCGTGGGTACCGCGGTGCGTCAGGGCGCGCGCAGCGTGCGCCAGTTTGAGTTCTTGCCGGCGGCGCCTGATGCGCGCGCGGCGAGCAACCCCTGGCCGCAGTGGCCAAACGTTAAGAAGACCGACTACGGTCAGCAGGAGGCCATCGCTGCCATGGGCGGCGAGATGCGCGCTTGGGGCGTGGATACGCTCGAGGTGCTGCTGGATAAGAAGGGCGCTGCCGCGGGCCTGCGCGTGGTCGATCTGGACTGGTCGGCGGGAAAGCCCGAGCGCATCGCGGGCTCCGAGCACGAGGTGCCGACGCAGCTGGTGCTCATCGCCTGCGGCTTTACGGGTCCGGAGCACGGTGTGTTCGACGCCGTTGGCGTGCCCGTTGCCACTGCTGGTCGTCCGCTGCCTGTGATGGCCGCCGAGGGCTCGCATCTTGCGGCGCGTGTCGACGGCGTCGCCGCGGATGCCGCGCCGGTGTATGTTGCCGGTGATGCGCGCAACGGCAGCTCGCTCGTGGTGAACGCTATGGCCGACGCCCTGGCCTGCGCTGCCGAAGTCGCCGACGCGCTGGAGCTGTAAAGTAGTCATTTAAGAACGTCCCCAATGACTGGTCATTTTTGTCTAGTCGTTGGGGACACTCTTTGCGAGCGATTTGCTCGTTTGTCGACGTACGGGTGTTCATTTGTCGACTTCTTGGGCTGTGGTCACCTGTTGTTTCTGTGGTGGCTGCGGGTATCTGGCTCAAAAGGGCGGGTTGGCCGTCTATGTTTACCTGCGGTTTTGTTGCGGTGCGCATTTTCGGTCAAGCTTTTCGTCAAGTGTTTGGTCAGCATCTGGTTTGCAGCCGGAGGCCTATTTTGCCCGCGCTGGTCGTGGCTGCCCACCCTCCTCGTAAGCTCAAATTGAGGTCCATCAGTTTGAGGAGGATGCCATGACTGATCACGCTTTAGATCGAGCGCAGCTGGCCGAAGCCGTCGGCAACGATATTGCCGACATGGCCCATTTTTGGATGCTGCGGAAGTTCCAGTTTTTGGAGCCGGCGCGCGAACAGTTCGAGATCATTGTCGACCCGTGGCTCAGCTATTGCACCGAGCCTTCGCAAAACGAAATCATGGCCTACAACATGGCATTTACCGATTGGCTGCTCTTCGAGCGCCCCTATCGCCATGGCAAGACGCTGCTCGAGCTGTATGTTGAAGAGCCGCCGACATCGCTTTCGCCTGCCTCGCTCAAGCGGCTCGAGCAGGTACGCGACACGCAGTATTTCTCGCGCTTTGGCATTTTGGACAAGGATCCTGCGACTGGTATGGTCGCGCTGAAGGACACGCGCGCCGACCGTCGCTTTGATGTCTACGACCCGCATATCGTGCAAAAGGAGCATTGGAGCGACGGAGCGATTGCGGTGCGCCTCGCCTGCGTCGACGATGTCTGGCTGACGGCGGGACAACTCTATCTGTATGACATCGCACGCCTGAGTGACACGGCGGTCGATGGGCCTGGTGCGGTGCATCCGGAGGACCTGCAGGATGGCTTTGACACCTCGCGTATCAGCTTCTTTTTGCGCCTGGTCCGCGACATCATGGGCGCCCAGGGGCGCTACGTAAAGTCCCTCAACATCTACGAGCAGGAGTGGGAGTAGGGGATGTGACTGGTGTCGCCCTACAGCCCTGACTTTGTCTCAATCTGTAACGTTTGGCGGCTGTTTGAGCCCGTAACTGTTACAGATCGAGACATTCCCCTGATGTTGCTGGGATGGGGCTGCAACGTATTCCGTCCCCCACATCCCCTCTTCCCTCCGTTAACCGATATGTCTGTGGCAATCGGGCTACACTGGATAATAATGGACAGATGTTCAAGTTTTCTGAGGGGGAGGAGCTCGATATGGCGTCTGCCGATCGTTCCACGTTGTTTATCAATGCGACCGTCCTGGATGGTTCGGAACATATGGAGCCGCAGCCCGACATGGCCGTGGCCGTTGAGCGCGGTGTCATCACATGGATGGGGCCGAGTGCTGTGGCGCAGGCGCCTGCGGGTGCCGAGGTCATCGACCTGGCAGGTGCGTATCTCATGCCCGGTCTCATCAATATGCATGTGCATCTGTGCGGTTCGGGCAAGCCGGTTTCGGCGGGCGATGCGGGCGCGCTGATGAAGAAGCTCGATAATCCCGTGGGGCGCGCCATCGTGCGCCATATTCTTAAGGGCAGCGCCCAACAACAACTGGCAAGCGGCGTGACCACGGTGCGCGGCGCGGGCGACCCACTGTTTGCCGACATCGCCGTTCGTAATGCCATCGACGCCGGCAAGTATCAAGGTCCTCGCCTGGTGGCGCCGGGAACGGGCGTCACGGTGCCGGGCGGCCATGGTGCGGGCTTGTTCGCCCAGGTGGCAAACAGTCCCGCCGAGGCAGCCGAACAGGTGCGCGACCTGTATGCGCGCGGTGCCGACGTCATTAAGCTGTTCGTAACGGGCGGTGTGTTCGATGCGACCGAGGTGGGCGAGCCGGGCGTGCTGCGTATGCCGGTGGAGGTTGCCGCGGCGGCGTGCAAGGCGGCGCACGATATGGGCCTTCCGGTCATGGCCCATGTCGAGAGTACCGAGGGTGTGAAGGTTGCGCTTGAGGCCGGCGTTGACACGATTGAGCACGGCGCTCCGTTGACGTCCGAGATTCTGGAGCTGTACCGTGGCGCCGCGGGCACGCAGCTCGAGGGGCGTGCGCCCAGCGTTACCTGCACTATCAGCCCGGCGCTGCCGTTTGTATTGCTCGACCCGGAAAAGACCCATTCGACCGATACACAAAAGAAGAACGGCGACATCGTGTGCTCGGGCATCATCGAGAGCGCCCGTGCCGCACTGGAAGCTGGCGTTAAGGTGGGCCTTGGCACGGACTCGAGCTGCCCGTTCGTGACGCAGTACGACATGTGGCGTGAGGTGGCCTATTTTGCCAAGTACGTGGGTGTGAGTAACGCCTTCGCGCTGCATACGGCCACGCAGGTCAATGCCGAGCTGCTGGGGCTGGGCGGCGAGACCGGCACAATCGAGTGCGGCAAGGCCGCCGATATCCTGGTGACGCGCAAGAACCCGCTCGATGACCTGTGCGCACTGCGTGAGCCGGCGTACGTGATGTGCCGTGGTGATCTGGTGCGCAAACTCAAGGTGAAGCGTATTCCCGAGGTGGACGCCGAGCTCGACACGATTATGGCCATGCCGTCCGAGGCACTGGCCGAGGAGCTCGCCCTCGACGGCGTGGCATAGGTGTGACAAAGGGGCAATCCCTTTGTCATAATCAAAAAAGCCGAGGTCTCAGTGCGAGGCCTCGGCTTTTATTTGTCCCATGGTATGGCGGCTAGGAGCGCGTCTCCATCTTGGCGTGGCACTTGGGGCAGGTGACGCGGATCTTGCCCTTGCCCTTGGGGACGGAGAGCATCTGGCCGCAGTTGGGGCACTTGAGATAGGCCGTGGTCTTGCGGCCCTTCCACATCTTCTTGGCTGTGCGCTTGGCACGTTCAAAGTCTTCCTTGCTAGTACCGGCTGCGCGCGAGGCGTTGGCCGCTGCAGCTCCGCCGCCCAAGCTGGCGACGAACTTGCCCAAGCCGGGAACATTGGCGGTCGTGGCGACAAAGGCCTCGTTCTCCTTGCGACGTGCGTCGATATTTTTGGACAGGCCGCGCAGCACGCCAATCACGATTACGGCGATGGCAATCCAGCTGAGCCACTGGATGCGGGCTATCGATCCGATCATCGCGATGACGATGCCGGCAAAACCCATCACGATGGTGAGCTCGTCAGCGCCATTGCGGCCCTTCATAAAGTCATTCATGCAAATTGCCTTTCGTTCGATATGCTGCACGCCTTTATACCCGATTTAGAGCAAAGGGGACAGGTTAATCTGCACCAATGTGGTGCAAACGTACCTGTCCCCGATGCACCAAGATGGTGCAAAGCGGTCTGTCCCCATCGCACCAATTACTTGGCGAGTTTGTCGACGACGCGCTCGATCTCGGCGAGCTTGGTGGCCTTGAGTTCCTCATCGCCCGATTCAATTGCCGAAGTCACACAACCCTCAATGTGAGCCTTGAGCACATCGGCGTTGATGCGCGCGATGAGCGCCTGCGTTGCCATGAGCTGCGTGGAAATATCGACGCAGTAGCGGTCCTCCTCGACCATCCGCAGGATGCCGTCGATCTGACCACGTGCCGTCTTGAGCATGCGGGTTACCGATTTATGGTCTGCCATCATGGCGGGTCCTCGTTTCTGGTCGATCTTTCGGATGTCCTCGTCAGTTGCGGTGAAATACGGACCGTTCAAAGGCCTAGGGCGGCACAACAGTCCGTATTTCACCGCAACTTCTGAGGATTGAGTAGGCAGCGTCTGCTACGCGGCGGTCACCGAAAGGGCGTGGAACTTCTCGCCGGCGCCCTCGACGGCGGCAGTGAGCTGTTCAGCGGTCACGGTGTCGGCGCACTCCACCTGTACGGTCTGAGTCTCGTGATCGGCATCGGCGTCGGTCACGCCGGCAACGTTGAGCAGCGCCGTCTCGACGGTGGCGTCGCAATGGCCGCACATAAGGCCGGAAGTCTTGATCGTGTAACGCATGGGTATTCCTCTCTGTTGTGTCGGCTTTCCCAGGCACCCGACCTTGACCTTCAAACCGTCGCTCGCGTACCAAAGTACGCGTCGCTCCTCTTTCAGGTCAATCTCGGGTACCTGGAAAACCCGTTCTAAATGAACGTAATAGTGATCCTATTTTGCCACTTTAGGCATAAAGGATTTTAAGCGCAGGGCATTGGACACGACGCAGACGCTCGACAGGCTCATCGCTGCGGCGCCAAACATGGGCGAGAGCTGCCACCCGGTGAGCGGGAAGAACACGCCCGCGGCGAGCGGAATGCCGATGCCGTTGTAGAACAGCGCCCAGAACAGGTCCTGCTTGATGTTGCGGATCGTGGCGCGTGAAAGCTCGATGGCGCGGGCGACGTCCATGAGGTCGCTGCGCATGAGTACCACGTCGGCGCCCTCCTTGGCGATGTCGGCGCCGGTGCCGATAGCAAGGCCCACGTCGGCGCGCGCCAGGGCGGGGGAGTCGTTGATGCCGTCGCCCACCATGGCGACCTTGCCGCCCGCATCCTGCAGTTCGCGCACGTGGCGTTCCTTGTCGGCGGGGAGGACGTCGGCGATGACCTGTTCGCTGCTCAGCCCCACGCGGCGGGCGATGGCCTCGGCCGTCACGAGGTTGTCGCCGGTGAGCATGCGCACGTCGACGCCGAGCTTGCGGAGTGCGGCGATGGCCTCGGCACTCGTTTCTTTGACCTCGTCAGCCACGGCGATGGTACCAACGAGTTCGCCGTTCTTGGCAAAGAACAGCGGCGTTTTGCCCTCGGTAGCAAATTGCTCGGCAAGACCGGCGGGCACCTCTGCGCCCAGCTCGCTCATCAGACGAACGTTGCCGGCTGCGATGGCGTTTTGCCCCTCGCGCGCCGTGACGCCGCGACCGGGCACGGCGGCAAAGTCCTCGACCATGCGCGCGACGATTCCGCGCGTCTCGCACTCGGCCATAATCGCCTCGGCCAGCGGGTGCTCGCTTGAGCGCTCCAGTGCAGCGGCAAGCTTGAGCAGTGCCTTTTCGCTCATGGCGGGCGAGCCGTCGGCGCGCGCGGCAACTACAATATCGGTCACGGCAGGCTTGCCGCGGGTGACGGTGCCTGTCTTATCGAGCACCACGGTGCCCACGCTGCGCAGGTTCTCCAGTGCCTCGGCGCTCTTAAACAGAATGCCCATTTCGGCGCCCTTGCCGGTGCCCACCATGATGGCGACGGGCGTGGCCAGGCCCAGCGCGCACGGGCAGCTGATCACCAACACGGCCACGGCGGAGGTGAGCGCTTCGTTGATACTTCCGGTTAAAACCATCCATGCCACAAAAGTCACGGCCGAGATTGCAAACACCACGGGCACGAACACGCCGGCGACCTTGTCGGCCATGCGGGCGATGGGCGCCTTGGTGGCGTTGGCGTCCTCGACGAGCTGGATAATCTTGGCGAGCGACGTGTCGGCGCCCACGCGCGTAGCGCGGAAGGTAAACGATCCGGTGCGGTTGACGGTGGCGGCGTTGACGGTGTTGCCGGCGGTCTTTTCCACGGGGATGGACTCGCCGGTCAGCGCACTTTCGTCCACGGCCGAGCTGCCCTCGAGCACCACGCCATCGACGGGGATGGACTCGCCGGGGCGCACGCGCAGGACCTGGCCGGGAAGGATGCTGTCGACGTCGACGGTGGCCTCAGTGCCGTCGTCGGCCACGACGGTCGCGGTCTTGGGCGCCAGGTCGATGAGTGCCTCGATAGCGCTGCCGGTTTTTGACTTGCTGCGCGTCTCGAGGTATTTGCCCACGGTGACGAGCGACAGGATGGTGCCAGCGCTCTCAAAATACAGGTTGTCCATGCTCGTCATCATGGCCTCGTGCACCTGACCTGCGGCTAGCTGGTCGGCCATGATGAACATGGCGTAGAGCGACCAGGCGATGGAGGCGGTGGCGCCCACGGCAATAAGGGCGTCCATGGTGGGCGCGCCGTGCGCGAGCGATTTAAACCCGTTGATAAAGTACGCGTCGTTGACGTAGACGATGGGGATGAGCAGGACGAGCTCGGTGAGCGCGAGTGTCATGCTGTGGGTATGGTCGGTGAAAATACCGGGCAGCGGCCAGCCGAGCATGTGCCCCATGCCTATGTAGAACAGTGGGATGAGGAATACGATCGAGGTGATGAGGCGGGTGCGCATGGCGGAGGCGGCGGCCTCCAGCTTTTTGGTGGGCGACTCCATATGGGCGGCGCCGGACTTGGCTTGCGTACTGCCGTTTTGGGAGGCGTCGATGCCCGTGCTGACGGGCGAGGCCGAGTAGCCCGCGCGGTCGACAGCGGTGCAGATGTCGTCGGGGGAGACCTGCGCAGGGTCGTAGTCCACCAGCATAGAGCCGGCGAGCAGATTGACCGCGACGCTTTGGACGCCGTCGAGCTTGCTCACGGCACGGTCCACGTGCGCTTGGCACGCGGCGCACGTCATACCGCCCACGTCAAACTTATCCTGAGCCATGGCTTCTCCTTTCTGTAATTTGGTGTTGGAATTGTTAACCTGCTGATACTATACACCCATACCCCCTGGGGGTATACAGTGGAGATTGAAATGTATGCCATTCTGTTATTGGCCGAGGTGATAGCCAGGTCGGCGGACCGTAGCCGGTCTAATGTCTCAATCTGTAACAACTAGACCCGTTTTTGTCGAGTAACTGTTACAGATCTAGATATTACATCGAGCCACAACTTAACGTCTCAATCTGTAACATCTGGGGACTGTTTTGCCTGCTAGATGTTACAGATCGAGACAAACCATTCGAGGGTAACCCGAACATCTCAATCTGTAACAGTAAGACCGATATTTGGGTCCTAGTTGTTGCAGATCGAGACAATCTCGGAGCAGATGCCCTGGCCGTTCAATGTAAAACGCCGGGGCGCCCGCGTGATGGGTGCCCCGGCGTATGCTGAGCAGGGTTTGCGAAGCGGTGGAAGGGAAGAGAAGCCGTCCTCCCGAAATCCTTACTCCTGACGACGTTTCTTGTCGGTTAGGAAGACGCCGGCGGCTACAAGCACGACGCCTCCGATGACAAACGTCTCACCGGCGAGCGCAGCATTGTCGCCTGTGATGGGAAGTGCCGAGTTGGCGGCCGTCTTGGCGTTGCCAGCAGACGGCTTTCCAGCAACCGGCTTAGCGGCAGCCTGCGTGATCTTGGCCTGCTCGGCCTTCGCTGCCTCTTGCTCCTGGCGGGCGATCTCGTCCTTCAGGGCTTGCTCGGCGGCTACGCGTTTTGCCTTCGCCTCGTTGTAGGCATTGAGCGCCGCGGTGTAGGCGGGCGTCGCAGCATCAAGGTCTGCCTGAGCGGCATCAAGTGCGGCCTTTGCGTTATGTTCTGCCTGCTTGGCGGCGACGCACTTGGCAAAGAGGGCATTGAGCGTATCGTTCGCGTTTGCATCGGAGCCGGTTGCGATGCCGTTTTCGACATTGACGGACTTGAGCTTTCCGAGAGCGGCGGCAGCGGCGTCCGGTGCGGCCTGAGAATTCTCGACCGCCTGCTCGGCATTCGCTACGGCATCATTCGTCGCACTAAGAGCAGTTTCGGCCGCAGTCACTGCTGCGTCGGCGTCCTTCTTGGCTGCCTCGGCCGTGGCGAGATTATCGGCCGCGTTGTTCAACGCATCGGCATGTGCCTGCTTTGAAGCAAAGTCGTTTTCCGCCGTGGTCAGATCGCTCGCGGCGTGCTCCGCGGTCGCTGCCTTGGCCTCGACGCCGTCCTTGGCGATAGTGAGGGCCTGCTTCTTGGCAGCCGCGTCGCGCTCCGCCTTTTCAAGAGCGCTCTGGGCAGACGTCTGAGCCGCCGTGGCTTCATCGAGCGTTTGATGGGCCTTGTCAGCCTTCTCCTGGGCCGCAGCAACATCGGCAGAATACTTGGCAAGTTCCTTCCTTGCATCTTGCAGAGCCTGCTGCTTTAAGAGAGCCTCTGCCTTGGCGTCATCAACCTTCTTCTGACTCTGAGCGGCTTGCTCTTGCGATGCCTTAAGCTCGGCGCGCTTCTGGTTGACGACCTGCTCTGCGGGCGCCACGTTGCTTTGGGCGGCTTTAACCTGGTCTTCGGCTTCGGCAACTTTTCCGTTTGCCTTGGCGAGATTCTGCTCTGCTTGAGCGACCTCGGCAGCGGCACCTGCCACGTTGCCATTTTCGGTGGCAAGGTTGCTGTTCGCGGTATCAACGCCTTCTCGCTTTTGAGCGACGAGGGTCTCTGCTGCCTTTACGGCATCGGCTTTCGATGCCGCTGTGCTGCGCTTTTGCTCAAGGTTCGCTTTTGCAGCGGCAAGGTTTTCGCTGGCCTTGGAGAGACTCAGCTGATACTGATCAAAGAGACTCTCGAGTTCATCGATTGAATATTCTTTCTCGTACGAACCGTAGTTGTCGTCAACCTCCAAGATGTAGGTATATGAGAGATGAGTTCCTCGAGAATTAATGCCGTATCCCATGGTTTTGGCGTCAGGCTGTACGATATTCAAATAGTGGCCGACGGTGCCAAAGCCTACCTTTTGCTCTCCGAATTCGGTGCCGTGGCTCCAGAAAGTATCCCAAGCATCTTTGGGGGCAATTTCGCCAAGGCCGGCTTTCGCTGCGGCCTGGTCAAATATATTCTTTTCCTCATCAACCCACTGGTGTGCGACATTTCTTTTCAAGTCATAGTTCCATGCGGCATTTTCGAATCGCGCATAGTCTGAATGGTCTAGCATGGCGTCTGAGTAATTGGAGTTCGACTGAGCAATTGCCATCTGCTCGGCCGTCACCTTAAGCTCGCTAAGGCCGACGCTTTTGCGATATTCATTAATCTCGCGCAGCTTGCCAAACGAAAGCTTGGCGTTGTCGAGTGACGTGCCGTCCTTTTTATCGCCGATGGTCGTTGGGTTTAAGTCGCTCTGCTTATAGATGATGTCTGCAGCATCGTTGGCACCGATGAATTGGTAAAAGCCGATGACGCTCTGCGCCTCCGCCGTCGTAGCCTTATCGGCTGCCGCCTTGCACGTATCGTATGCTTTCTGTGCATCGACAACGGCTTGATCGGCGGCCGCCTGGTTTGTCTTGGCAGTTTCGAGCGCCTTGTCTGCTTGCTCCTTCTCGGCTTTTGCCTGGTCGACTTGTTTCTGAGCGGCCTTTGCCTTCTCCAGCTCGGCAGCATGCACCTGCTTTGCCGAGGTCAACTCCGATTGCGCCGCATCGGCTTTCGCCTGGGCTGCCGTTACATCATTTTCGGCTGCTGCGACTGTCTGCTTCTTGGCTTCGAGCTCGCTTTCGGCACCGGTGAGGGCGTCCCGCTTGGATGCAACGTCACTATTTGCCTGAGAAAGACCTGCTTCGGCAGCCGCCTGCTGCTGCTTCGCCTGATCGAGTGCGCTTTGGGCGGCATCGACCTTTGCCTGAGCGGCGTCATACTCCGGGCCCTCGGCGCCTGCCTTTGCGGCTGCCAAATCGGCTTGCGCGCTGTCATACGCTGCCTGTGCCGCGACTACCTTACCATCCGCGGCGGTCTTTGCCTGTTGAGCGGAAGCCAGCGTGCCTGACGCCTCGTTGTAAGCGCTCTGCGCGGCGCTCCGAGCCTGCTGGGCATCGGCGAGTGCGGAGTCGGCAGCGGTTTTTGCGGCCTTTGCCTGGTCAAGAACCTTCTGGGCATCTGCGGCAGACTGCTCGGCGGCCTTGATTTCCTCCGGCGTTGCGTTGGCGGCTGCCTTCTGGGCTTCCTCAAGCTTGGCCCGTGCGTCGGCTGCCGCCTGCTTTGCGGAGTCGAGTGCCTTCGTCTTGCTTTCGGCATCGGCCTTGGCCGTGTCGAGCTTGCTCTGGGCATCCTTTAACGTGGCGCTGGCGCTGTTGGCCGCCTTGACGCTTTCATCGAGTTGACGGGCGTATTCGGCACGCGCGGCGGCTTCTGCCTGCGAATTGTTGGAGACGGAAGCGTCGTAGGCAGTCTGGGCGTTGTCGCGGACCGTCTGCTTTTCGGTATAGGGGGCAACCGCCGTGTCGTAGTCGGACTTGGCTTCTGCCTCGGCAGCCTTTGCGGCGTCGATTGCGGCCTGCAAGTCGGCAATTTTCTGGGCGTTCGTCTTTACTGCGGAGCCTGCCGCCTCGCCGGCGTGGGCGGCGAGCGGGGACATGATTGCGTCCTGTGCCGTGGTGTCGCTCAGATCGTTGGCAAATGCCGAGAACGGGGCGAGCAACGACGAGCCGGTCATTGCGATGGTGGTGGCTGCGGTGACGGCGAGTCGCGCGGTCTTGTGACCCGCGAATGCGCGATGGGGCTCGGCGCCGCCTGAGACTTCCAAGTGTTTAGGTGCGTACTTTGCCATTTCTTCTCCCAATCGTTGAAGGGGTACCTATGACAATTCGTACGTTACGACCGCCGAAAGGGTTTCTGTTGCGCAACATTGGCAAGAAAATATCGACACACTTGAGTCACATTTATGAGTCGAAGTTCTCGGCAAGCTAATGTCTCGTTCTGTAACATCTAGCAGCAAATATGACCTCTAACCGTTACAGATCAAGACAATTGCCGGGGAGGGGTCCCGTCACGGCAAGACGCCCGCCGCCTAGATGCAGAACCCGGGGATCACACAGGTTAGCTTGTTTGGCTTGTCCGCAGGCGTTGCGTACGTAAAGGCGTCGCCGTCGTGGCCCACGCGATTCAAATAGAGTGTGCCTCCACTCTCCGATGTGTCAGGACTCACCGTGCGCTCCCACCAGCAGGTGTCCTTGCCCTTCCACTGGCGGACCATCGTCTCGTTCGTGGAATACGGGCTCACCTTGAGCTCGCGGAAGAGCTGATACTCTTTGCCCTCGCCGTTGTAGATGTCTGCCAGGTAGTGATAGTCCTTGGCAAACGAATCGGGCGGTTGCGTACCGCACAGCTCGACCATAGCGGGCAGCCAAAGGGTTGCGGGCAACTCGCTCAGACACGATGCACTGTTGGCGGCGCCAGCGTTATTCGAGACCTTTTTGACAGATTTGATGAGTGCGCGTAGCTCATTGGGCAGCAGCTTAAGGCCGTCGCCGTCGAGCCATTCTCGCAGCTCGCAATCTGCCCAGCCGGAGCTCGGCGGTTCAGCCGCAGCGTTGCGCTCGGCAATACCGGCGTCGAACATAAACGTTAGCCCTGCCTTGCCCGTACCGTCCAGAAGCTCATCGTGACGGATGCCCACAAGCTGCGCGCCGACCTCCAGCCCGTTGGTGAGTTTCACGCGCTTGGTACACGGATAGGGGATATGCCCATCGGCATCGAGCAGGTGGTAGCGCTTGGCAATCTCGCGTGCCTCGCTACGGGTCTCGGCGGCCTTAATCTTGAGCGAAATCTCCTGCAGCTGATCCCAGGTGTAGTCGTCAAGTGAACCGCGGATGCCATCGAGGTAGTCGGGGATGCCAAAGCCATGGGTTGCCGCGCCAATGACGCCGAGCCCCGCAACGACTGCAGCGACGCCGCCGATAATAAAGCGACGGCGGGTCATGGCATCGTTCCGGGCCTGCTCCAGGATCTCTCGCGCGCGCTCGCCGGCGACGTCGACCTTAAGGTGCGTGCCAGAATCGATATCAATTGCGGCCTCGTCTCCTGCACCTTCGCGGCCTTCGGATTCGGCGTCGGTGAGGTATGCCGAGAGCACCTCGAGCATCTGCTGTTCGGTGGGACGATCGCACTGCTCGACCGAGATGCCTTTCATGATGATTTGGACGAGCGCTTCATCGCCCTCGCAGCGCGGCTCGAGCGGTGCCGGCTTGGTCTTGGTCTTTACGAGATAGAACGAGCCGGTTGCAGCGGCGTCCGTCGACTCAAAGTCAAACGGTTTGCGACCGCTGTAGAGCTGGTACAGAATGCTCGAAAGCGCATAGACGTCGATTGCCGGCGAACGGCGAAGGGCCGCGATGCCTTCGATATCCTGCGTGAGCATCTCGGGCGCGGCGTATGCGGGCGTGGCAAAGCGCCAGATGTCGGCGCGCCGGGTGATCGTGTCGTCGCCGAGAGCCATGGTCGCGGAGCCCATGTCGATGAGGCAGGGGTCAAAGGAACAATCAGCAATCTGCTGCTCGAGCGTTCGGCTGGTGGTACGGAACATGATATTGGCAGGCGAAAGGTCGCGATGGATGACCGGATTCACGAGGCCTTGGGTCATCAAGAGCGCACGAAGCACGGCGTTTCCGACGGCGGCGACCATCTGGGTGGTCAGCCCGCCCGAGGCATCGTGCGGAAGCAGGGGCAGCGCCTGCTTGAGCGAGGTGCCCTCGACCCACTCCATGAGGATGAGCGGGTTATCCTCGCACGATCCGTAGCCATAGACGCGCGGAAATCCGCGCAGGTGCGAGACGGTACACAGATGACGGTACTCCTCGAATAGCGCGGCGGTGTTGGCCAAGTGAGCGGCCGATTGCTCGGCGGAGCGGTCGGGGGCTTGGCCGGAAAGGATGGCGTTGTCCTTGAGTAGCTTGACGGCAAAGACCTCGCCGCTCGTGTTGGTCGCGCGCAGCACGTGCCCGATGTTGCCGTTGTTGCGGTGGGCCGTCTGGAGAATAAGCGTCATAAACCGACGCTTGGCGTCGTCCTCGGCGCTGGGGTCGACCGCCACGGCGGTATCGAACGTATCGAGACGGATGAGTTTGTCGCCATAGGCGCTATTGGTAGTATCCATGGCGTTCCTTTGTCTGGCATGGGTTGCCGCACGCATACGTGAGCAGTGCGGATATCGGTAAAGCACCATGATAGCCGCACTGCCCACGTATACCGCTGAGCATTGTCGTTTACGACGCAGAAGGTAGAAGACGAAAGACGGACGGCGACCGTCTTTCGATCGCCGTCCGCGCTAGTCCACAATGACAAGGAATGTCGTGTAGAGACCCAGATGGAGCCTGTCACTGTTTTCGATTTCCACCGGGGGATAGACTTTGCCGGGCTCTCGTTGGTCGCGGGGCGGCTCGATTACGATATCGCCGTCGCCTGCACCCGATTCGAGCACCGTGCCGTTGGTCGATCCAAGGCCCTGGGCGTACCAGTGCTCACCCTCAAGCCAAATGCGAAGATGTTCGCGCGATGCGTCGGCGCCTACATCGGTGATGCTGGGCGAGGTTTTGGGCAAAGAACCAATCACGGTGCCGTGCGGATCGCGTGTGAGGGGATGGATTTGCATGTCGGCGCAGTTGTCGGCATGGGTTCTGAGCAGACCGAGGTTGGGGGCGACGGTGCGCGGCTGCTCCAGGCTGCTCATAAAGCCACGTCCGACGGTAGTTTCGGTGGTGCCAAAGTGCTCGCCCGTCTTGCTGTCGCAAAAGCGCTCGACGGTGGCCACGCCCTGAACGGGATCGGCGAGCGCCCCCGTTGCCACAAAGAGCATAAGGTAAAGCGTGCTTTTCTCGCGCACGGCATTGCCGTCAAAGTTGTCGATGCGATTGAGGGCATTTGCATATAGGCGGCTGTCCAGCTTGTAGCTGGTGAGAGCCGACATCATTTCGTTGGCGGCCGGACCGCGATAGTGCTCGGCGATTGCCCGATAGGCGGACTCGCCGCCGCCGAGCTTGCTGCAGATTTCCGAGGAAAGGTTGAGCGTGGTGACGGTAAAGTCGCTGTAGATGGAGGGCGCGCACTGGTCAGGCTTGCGATGGACGATGTAACGGGTGAGATACGAGCGGTTGGAAGAGCATTTCTCGAGCAGGGTACTGCCGAGATAAGAGTTTCCATTGATGAGCATTCGGGCGATCTCGAGATGTTTAAGACCGCCGAACGAGCGAATATCGTTATAGAGGACCGAGCAAGGCGTCTCTGCTGCCACGGATACCTCCTTTGATTGCTTCCTAGCCAATATGGCGATAGGAATTAATGGCCCCCGGTGGGCGACGTATTAAATGGCTGCGCAATATATAGCGTAACCAAAGCAACATTATAGGCCACATGTTCGAAATTGCAGGAAGACCGAGAGATTTGGTTTGGACTGGACGGAAATCCCCCTCTGTCTTGATCTATAACAATTAGGACCGATTTTACTCGGTAACTGTTACAGATTGAGACAATCGGCCAGGCCCGCCCCGTCCGCCTCGTCATCTGTGGTTTACGTGGGGGCATACGGAGTGCGGGTATACTAACCGGCGGCGAATCTGCTCCATCGCTTAGAGCTGCTGCGTCTGGACGGCGCGTGATAGGGCTGCCAAAGCGATCGCCAGCGTGCTGAGCAACGTCCTCTCTGTGCGCACCCGTTTTTGTATGTATTAGCGCACTACCAAGCACGCCCGCGCGGCCGCATGCCGTGCCCATAACGCGTGCAGATAAGGAACAACGACATATGCGTAATTCTGTATCCGACGTCACCGACGCCGAGATCCTGGACGAGGCCCGCGAGGCTATGACCCAGGCTGCCTTCGATGCCGCCGATGAGGCCAATGCTGCCCAGGCCGTCGAGTCCGCTACCGAGAGCCTGCCCGCCTTTGACGAGCTGGGCCTCTCCGACGAGATGCTCCGTGCTATCGAGAACCTGGGCTACACGGCGCCAACGCCTGTTCAGGCCGGCTCCATCCCCGTGGTGCTCGAGGGCCGTGACCTGCTTGCCGCCGCTCAGACCGGCACCGGCAAGACGGCTGCCTTTTTGCTGCCGACCATGAACAATCTGGAGCACATCGCTCCTCCCAAACCCGTGCGCGAGCGCGGCGGCCGCAACCGCCGTCGCGGTGTTAAAAAGCCCGAGGGCAACGGCCGTGGCCCCGTGATGCTCGTCATCACCCCTACGCGCGAGCTTGCCCAGCAGATCGACGAGGTCGCAAGCAAAATCGCCGACGTCACCGGCCATGTTGCCGTGACCGTCGTGGGCGGCGTGAGCTACAAGCCGCAGACCGCGGCACTTAAGTACGGCTGCGACATCCTGGTCGCAACGCCGGGCCGTCTGGTCGATCTGATCGAGCAGGGTGCCTGCCATCTGGACGAGGTCAAGGTGCTGGTGCTCGACGAGGCCGACCGTATGCTCGACATGGGCTTTTTGCCTGCCGTCCGCCGCATTGTGCGCGAGACGCCGGCCGAGCGCCAGACGCTGCTGTTCTCGGCGACGCTCGACGAGGAGGCCGTGGGCGAGATCACCGACCTGGTGAGCGACCCGGCACGCGTGGAGATCGCGCCCGCCACGTCGACCGCCGACACCGTCGACCAGTTTGTGTTCCCGGTGTCCATCGAGGCCAAGAACAACCTGCTGCCCGAGTTCCTCAAAAAGGAGGGCCCGGAGCGCACTATCGTCTTTATGCGCACCAAGCACCGCGCCGACAGCTGCTGCCGTCGTCTGGAGCGCAAGGGCATCAAGGCCGCCGCGATTCACGGCAACCGCAGCCAGGCCCAGCGCGAGCGTGCCCTTTCGGCCTTCCGCGACGGTACCGTTGACGTGCTGGTGGCAACCGACGTGCTTGCCCGCGGCATCGACATTAGCGACGTGCGCTACGTCGTGAACTTTGACGTGCCGGCCGAGCCGACCGACTACATCCACCGCATTGGCCGCACGGGCCGCGCCGGCGAGCTGGGCTGGGCCATCACGTTTGTGACCGAGCAGGATGTCGATGAGTTCTACGAGATCGAGAAGCTCATGGACAAGACCGCCGACATCTACGAGGCCGGTGACCTGCATGTGGGCCCCAATCCGCCCGCGGTTGACCCCGAGCGCGATCCTGCGGCCTTTAAGGTGAAGAAGAAGACCAAGCGCGGCAAGTCCAAGAGCAAGAAGAAGCTTGAGCAGGCGCGTCGCGACGGCAAGCGCAACGGCGACGATTACGGCGACGTGGCTGGTCGTTCCAACCGCGGTCGCGACGAGCGCCGTGGCGATGGCGAGCGTCCGAGCCGTCCCAAGCGCGGTGGCAAGACCCGCGTGCGCGAGGGCGTTCAGGCTCGCGTGGACGAGGCCGTGGAGAGCGTGGCCCGCGAGGTTGCTGCCGAGGAGCGCGGCGGTGCTGACGCCGTCAAGCAGGCCCCGCGTGGCAACCGTGCCGAGCGTCGTGCCAAGCAGTTCCAGGGCGAGGCACATCGCCGCCGCCGCGAGGACGAGGATCGCGGTGGCCGTCGTCGTGTCGAGCGCGAGGACGAGGGCCGCGGTTCGCGCGGTGGCAAGCGCGGTGCGGGCGACCGCCGTCGTTCCGGTCGTGATGACGAGCGCGGTGGCCGTGATGAGCGTCGCGGCGGCGAGGGTCGTGGTGAGCGTGCTGCCCGTGGCGGTGAGTCCCGTGGCGGCAAGCGCTTTGAAGAGCGCGGTAGCCGCGGCGGCGAGCGTCGCGAGGGTGCTCGTGGCAACGGTGGCCGCAGCGGCGCCGGTCGTTCGAATGAGTCGCGCGATCGTCGCGACCCGCGTGCCAGCCGCGATCGTCGCGATGACTGGCGCAACTACGACGATACCCGCGAGGAGCGCCGTGGCGGCTATCGCGGCGGGCGTGGCGGCAACCAGGCCGGTTCCCGTGGCGGTCGTGCCGGCGGTCGCGATAACCGCGGCAGCTATGGCAACAGCCGTGGCGGCAAGCGCGGCGGCAGCTCCCGTCGCCCCGGTGACGGCGGCGGCAAGCGCAAGTAACATACGCATCGCACGCTAGAGCGAGGCGAACTAAGGGCCCCGAGCAACTACGCTCGGGGCCCTTTTTGGTGCAAGGGGGACAGGTTCATATGCACCAACGTCTTGAAGTTGCGGTGGAATACGGACTGTTTTGGCCTTTTGAGCGGCTTTTCAGTCCCTATTTCACCGCAACTCATGATTGGTGCAAAGTAACCTGTCCCCAATGCACCAAACAAGGAGTGTCCCCAAGTGCCGCTTAAATACCGTTTATCGAAGAAAAAATACCGCTCACCGGTCATAATGACTATTCTGGCTTTGTTGTTGCCTACAATAACCCCCGTAAAAAGAAATGCGGAAGGTTACCGAGTCCCCTCGGACGTGGGCCTAACCAAAGTCTTTGATCGCGAGCGCCTCAATGGGTGCATTCGATTGATTTTGGTTGGGCTATATTTATGAAGGGACATGTCACCATGGGTTTCTTTTCTCGCCTAATGGGTGGCTCGGATAAGCAGGCGACTGCGACTTCCGAGTTCGAAATCCTCGCCCCTGTTTCCGGCGAGCTTGTTAATCTAGAAAAAACCAATGACCCCGCTTTTAGCAGTCGTGCAGTGGGCGATGGCGTTGCCGTGGCTCCCCAAGAGGGAACGGTGTGCGCTCCTGTTTCCGGCACCGTCGCGGCTCTGTTTCCGACTGAGCACGCGCTGGGCATCATGTCCGACGACAGCTCTGCTCAGGTGATGCTGCATATCGGAATCGACACTGTTGAACTTGAGGGCAAGGGCTTCCATGCGCTTGTTGCCCAGGGTGACCATGTCGACGCGGGCCAGCCTCTCGTTGAGGTCGATTTCGACGTGGTTCGCGCTGCCGGCTTTGATCCTACGGTCTTCGTTATCGTGTGCGAGCGTTCGGAGAACTCGACTCTTCGCGAGCATGCTTCCGGCCCTGTTGCTGTTAAAGAGCCTGTCATCTGGCTTTCCGAGTAAATTCTTGTGGTGGGTACCGTGGTTATCAAGCGAGTTTTTAACAACAACGTCGCAATGGTCACTTCGGACGATGGCTCCGAGCTCATCGTCATCGGTCGAGGTCTCTGCTTTGGCCGTCATGCCGGCGATGCCATCGACGAGGCGTCAATCGAAAAGACCTACGCGTTGCAGAAGGGAACTTCTCAGGATTCGCGTACGATTGACCGCTTGGCACATCTTTTGGAGTCCATCCCCACTGTCAACCTCGTGATTTCCGAGGAAATCGTTCAGATGCTTCGTCGAGAGCTCAATGTCGACATCAACGATAAGATCCTCATCGCTCTCGCAGACCATATCAGCCTTGCTTTGGAGCGCGAGCGCAAGGGCGTTCCCTGCGAGAACCCGCTGCTGCTCGAGATCCAGCAGTTCTATCGCAAGGAGTATGCGCTTGCGGGCCGTGCGCTGCAGATTATCAAGGAGTATATGGGCATCCAGATGAGCGAGGAGGAGCAGGGTTTCATTACCTTGCATATCGTCAACGCCACCATGCCGCAGCGCTCTGACCGCCTGATTGTTTCGGTCCAGCTTGTTCGTGACGTGCTTGCGATTGTTTCCGAGCGCTATGCCACGACCCTCGACGACACCTCGCTGCCTTACGAACGTTTCGTTCGTCACCTGCAGTTTTTCGCACAGCGAGCGCTCGATCCTACGGCCGGGCAAATCAACGGAGACGCGCTGTTCCGAATCGATGAAACGGCGTATCCGTGTGCATTCTCGTGCGCGGACGCCATAGCCGCCCACTTGTCGTCTACCTATAACGTTGTCGTTACCGATGCCGAGAAGAGTTATCTCGCATATCACATTGTTAACCTGCTTGGAGAACCTGGTCTCTAAGCATAACGTGCCCACGCATCGATTGATATAAGGCAAGGCTTGCGGTCTTGCCCAGGGCACATCTGTCTTAATTTGCGGAAAAGGAAGGGGAGTACCGCTATGACCGCAAAAAAGAAGTTCAATTTCAAAGCGCCGTTGGAGGTGTTCGCGAAGTCGATCGTCCAGCCGATGATGTATCTCTCGGTTGCCGGCATCCTGCTCATCGTGGGCATTATTCTGACCAACAAGACCATCTGCGCTTTGGTTCCCGTACTGGGCTCCGGTCCGTTCCAGCTTGTGGGCGCCGTTGTCTATCAGTCGCTGATGTTTATCATCAACAACCTCTCGATTCTGTTCTGCGTGGGCATCGCCGGCGCCATGGCAAAGAAGAACAAGGGTCATGCTTCGCTGATCGCCCTGATGTCGTTCTTCCTGTTCCTGCAGGCTAACAACATCGTGCTCAACGCCACCGGCTCTCTTGCCGATGCGAGCGGCATGCTCGGTCTTACCGGAACCGGCCAGGCCACCGTTATGGGCATCCAGGTACTCGATACCGGTGTGTTTGGCGGCATCATCCTTGGTTGCATCACCGGTGCCGTGTTCAACAAGTACTCGAACAAGCAGTTCCCCATTGCCCTTTCGATGTTCTCGGGCGTTCGCTTCCCGTTCCTGATTATGATCATCATCTCCTGGATCATGGGCGCTGGCTTCTGCATCGTTTGGCCTCCGGTTCAGGGTGCCATCTCCTCCGTTGCCGGCATCATTAAGGAGTCGGGCAACATCGGTCTGTTTATCTACGGCATGCTCAACAAGCTGCTCGTTCCCACCGGTCTGCACCACCTCATCTACACCCCGTTCCAGTTCTCCGATGTGGGCGGCACCCTTACGCTGGGCGATCAGGTTATCGCCGGCGCCTATCCCATCCGTGTTGCCGAGATGGCAATGACGGGCCAGCCCTTCTCCGATAGCACCTACTTCAACAGCTATACCTTCAACAACCTGTGGCCCTACATCGGTATCGGTCTCGCCTTTATCGTCACCGCTTACAAGGGGAACAAGGATAAGACCAAAGCCGTTATCATCCCGCTGATCATCACCGCCGTGCTCTCCTGCGTGACCGAGCCCATGGACTTCCTCTTTGTCTTTGCCGCTCCCGTGCTCTTTGTCGTTCACTCGGTTCTTTCCGGCATCTTCCTGGTTCTGCTCAAGGTCCTCTCCGTGCCCGCTTCGACTGCAGGCGGCATCATCAACATCGTGGTCTCCAACCTGGTCTTGGGTGTCGATAAGACCAACTGGCCGGTTATGCTGGTGCTTGGAGTCGTCAACGCCGCTCTGTACTTCTTCCTCTTCACCTTCCTTATTAAGAAGCTCAACCTCCACACGCCTGGTCGCGAGGAGGAGTCCGAGCTCGCCGAGTCCGTTGCCGAGGGCGAGGCCGCCGCGTCTGTCGCGGTGAAGCAGGGCGCTGTTGCCGCGGCTCCCGCAGAGGGCGTCGATGCAGGTATTGCCGACCTGGTCGCAGGTCTTGGTGGCAAGGACAACATCGAGGAGCTCGAGAACTGCTTTACGCGTCTCCGCGTGAACGTTAAGAACCCGGACCTCATCAATGAGGACCTCATCAACCACGTGCCCAACAGCGGCATCAACCGCAACGGCAATAATATCCAGATCATCTTTGGCATGAAGGTCGCCGAGATGCGCGACAAGGTCGAAAACGCAATTGAGAAGGAGCAGTAAACAATGATCATTACTCTGTGTGGTGGCGGATCCACCTTTACCCCCGGCATCGTCAAGTCCATCGCCCTGCGCAAGGACGAGCTCGACGTTGACGAGATTCGTCTGTACGACATCAACGAGGAGCGCCAGCGCAAGATCGGCGTGCTCGTGGACTGGATTTTGCACGAGGACCTCGGCCTGGACATCAAGCTCACGGTGACCACCGACAAAAAGACGGCTTTTACCGACGCGAGCTTCGTGTTTGCCCAGATGCGCGTGGGCGGCTACGCCATGCGCGAGCAGGACGAGAAGATTCCGCTGCGTCACGGCTGCGTGGGTCAGGAGACTTGCGGTTGCGGCGGCCTTGCCTACGGCATGCGCACCATCTTCCCCATGGTCGAGCTGATCGATGACGTTGAGAAGTACGCCAAGAAGGACTACTGGATTCTCAACTACTCCAACCCTGCCGCCATCGTCTCCGAGGGCTGCCGCGTGCTGCGTCCCAACGCTCGTATCATCAACATCTGCGACATGCCGATCGCGATCATCGACGTGGTTTGCGCCGCGCTCGATATCGACAAGAAGGATGTCGAGTACGATTACTTTGGCCTCAACCACTTTGGTTGGTTCACCTCGATCCGCCACAAGGGCGAGGAGGTGCTCCCGCAGCTGCGCGAGTACATCAAGGAGCATGAGATTCTGCTGCCCGACTCTTACCTCAAGGGCATGGGCTCGCTCATGGCAAAGAAGCCCGAGGAGGCCGTCGACGAGCACCCCGAGCAGAACCGCCACACCAAGGGCAGCTGGTACTACGTCTGGAAGGGCGAGTACGAGATCATGGAGTGCTTCCCGGAGTACCTGCCCAACACGTATCTGAACTACTACCTGCAGCAGAAGGAGTTCGTCGAGCACTCCAACCCCGAGCGCACCCGTGCTAACGAGGTTGAGGAGACGCGTGAGAAGAACCTCTTTGATGGTATCGACCATTACGAGAAGACGGGCGAGATCGACGAGAGCACGTTCTATGCGGGCAGCCACGGCGACTGGATTGCCGATCTGGCTATCGCTCTGAAGAACGACACCAAGCAGCGCTTCCTGGTCATTTGCGAGAACAAGGGCGCCATCCCCAACATGCCCTACGACGCTATGGTCGAGCTGCCTGCCTACATTGGCAAGAACGGCCCCGAGGTCATCAGCCGCGACAACATTCCGCTGTTCCAGCAGGGCCTCATGATGCAGCAGCTGAACTCCGAGAAGCTCATTGTCGAGGCTACGATCGAGGGTTCGTACGAGAAGGCGCTTAAGGCCTTTACGCTCAACAAGACCGTGCCGTCGATGAAGGTCGCCAAGGAGGTTCTCGACGACATGATCGAGGCCAACAAGGGTTACTGGCCCGAGCTTAGCTAAAGGTAGAAGACGCTGGCGCAAAAGAGTCGCTGACCGCAAAACTTGATTAATGCCTCGTTCGCGTGCTTGCGCGGACGGGGCATTTCCGTTTTGCGCAAAGGATTGATATGGGGGATGGGCTCTCTGACATCAACGCAGGGCATGAGGTTTTCTGCTGACGCGCGGCGGCTGCGGTGCCCGGGCGGACACGCCGGGGATTCCGCCCGCTGCCTGGCGCCCTTGCCGCCACCCGGCTTCCACGCTCGCATTCTTCTGGATGCGGGCGTGTTTTTTCACGGCAAGCACGGGTCCCCCGGGGCGTGCCGTGCATTTTCGGGAGTTTTCAGCAAGCCGGGGTGGCTGCATACGCGCCGGAAGCGCCTATTTGATCTCGCGAGATCCCTTGACGGGCGATTTGGGTTGGCAGACGGCGTACGGCGTGGCGATAGCGCGCGTTTCTCGCCGTGCCGTGCCCCAAAGCGACGCCGGCCGCGCGATGCTCCCGGTTCGCGGCGTCGCCGGCGGGGGCCGCGATGCTGAATACTCCGGTTTTTGCACGGTCCAAGCGGGGGTACGTTGGGACGGGAAGGGGCGCCCCCGTCTATTAATGCATGGCACAAGCGAAAATATGCAAGACAATAGGGCGCCATGCGCCGGATGCCCAGATTGGGCGCGCCATACGCCGACGTTCGCCGCGTCCCTTCCGCGCCGTGCGCGAATCAGAAGGCGAGGGCAGTTATGAGCGTGCAGGCGGCTCTGCGAGCGGCAGGGCTGCTGCGGAGCTTGCGCTCGCCGTGGGCGATCGTGCGCCCTGAGCGCCGGCGCTCGACGGCCGCATGCTGTTGCTTGCCACGCACGATGCCGTCGACGCTCAGGCCCTCAATATCTCGGACATCATCACGCTCTAAATACTTACTCAGCAACAATATGATCCGTTTTTCTCCGTCCCCATGGGGTTTGGTATGGTATTCTATCTGCGGGGTAATACTTAAGAATACTAAGTAATACCACCGCCGTAGAAACAAACTCCAGATGCGGGCCAATCGGGTTGCCTTCACAGCCCGTCGCCCAGCCGCGCGGCCCGCATCTATCCGCACCACCGTCGTTTCAAAAAGGAAGCGCCATGGCAGAACACATGACCCCGGTTGTCGCGAAGGTCTTGCCCGAGGAAAAGGCGGCCTTCGCGGCGGCAACTCAGCTCGTGGGCACCACGCCGTCCAACGCCATCCGCATGTTCATCGCCGCCTTCAATCGCTGCGGCACCTTTCCGTTCGACATTTCGCCCAGCGGGGCCTTTGGCACTGCACCCGATTCTCATCAATAAGTGATCCGTTTTCCTCCGTCCCCATGGGATCAACTCTCTGCCGAGTTGTGGTAGAACTAGGGAACGGTTTTGAGGAGGTTGGCATGCTCAATGCGATGATTTGGGCGCTTGCCTGTTTTGGCGTTGTTGCTGCCGATATGGCCCTGAGCGTGGTTCTGTTTTCTGTTCTCGATGCCGTATCGGTGCTGACGGGCTATCCGATCGACAATCTCGATATCCAATGGTTCCAGGCCGCCGCTCAGACGGCGTCGTTTTTTATGGCGCTGCTGTGGTGGCGCTATCTGTGGCCCCGCTCGTTTATGGCGCGCTGGCAAAGCGAGTGCCCGCTTGGCGGGGGAGCGCGTGGGGCGTGGAAACGCATCGCTTGCGTTATCGTGATTGGCCTTGCCCTGCAGGTGGTCGTTGGCTACGTGACCGACGCTGTGCTGTCGCTGTTGCCCGAGGTCGCGGCAGACTATAGCGAGCTCGTCGAGGAAACAGGCATGGGCGACACGAGCTATCTGGCCGTCCTGACCACGGTACTCGGCGCTCCGTTTTGCGAAGAGCTCCTGGTGCGCGGCATCATTTTTGAGTTTTCGCTCCGAGCGTTTAACCCGCAGTGCCGTCCGCTCTGGAAGCGCCGGCGCCGCGCGAACGCGCAGGACGACGCCATAGTGCCCTGGGCAGCCCCGAGTACCTGGGGCGTCGCCGCGGCAATCGTGCTGCAGGCGGCGGTCTTTGGCTTTATGCACATGAACTGGGTGCAGGGCTGCTACGCCGGCGCCGCCGGTCTGGTCTTTGGCTGGGTGCTCGTGACGACTGGAAAGCTCCGCTACACGATCCTGTTGCACTTTGCCTTTAATGCCGGGTCGTACCTCATGGGCCTGCTGTGGTTTGTGAACACGCCGCTCGACGTGGTGGTCACGGTTGCCATCGCCGGCTTTGTGCTGGTAGAGGCGATGCGGTCGCTCAAGCTGACGTGCCAGACGGATCGTCCCTACCAGCAAGCGTGATTCCCTTAAGGACCAACGTGGATAAAAACAAATCTGCTGTGATTCCCCTAAGGAAAACACGGCTAGGCGTGTCTGAGCGTGTTCCCCCTAGGGAAATCACGACTGGAGACAGCCCAAGTGTGTTCCCCCTAGGGAAATCACGCTTGGCCGATGAAGGGGCGCCGGCTGGCCAAGAGACGCCGGCTGGCCCTCGCCACGCTAGTTGCGGCGTCCGCCGCCGTTGGCGCCCTGCCGTCCCTGGGCCGCACGGTTGCGCCCGGCAGTGTTCTGCGCGCGCGACATGCCGCTGTGCCCCTTGCTGCCCTTAGGCCCCTTGCCAGCGGCGCCACCGTGGGCCTTGCCGCCCTTCTTGCCGGTGCCGTGTCCGCCGCCAGCAGACGTCTCGCCCGGGCGCGGGGGCACGGGACGAATCAGGCAATGCTTGGTGTAGCCGATCAGATCGCGGCGGCCGGCTTTTTCCAGCGCCTCGCGCACCAGCTTGTAGTTCTCGGGTTTGCGATACTGAATGAGCGCACGCTGCATGGCCTTCTCGTGCGGGTCGCGCGCCACATAGATCGGCTCCATGGTGCGCGGATCCACGCCGGTGTAGTACATGCACGTCGACATGGTGGACGGGGTGGGGTAGAAGTCCTGCACCTGCTCGGGCATGTAGCCCATGTCGCGTACGGCCTCGGCAAGGTCCACGGCTTCCTTCATGGTCGAACCGGGGTGGCTCGAGATCAGATACGGCACTACGTACTGTTTGAGTCCGTATTCGCGGTTCAAGCGTTCAAATTTACGGCAGAATGCGTCGTAGACGGCGCGACTCGGCTTGCCCATCACGGACAGCACTGCGTCGCTCACGTGCTCGGGCGCTACGCGCAGCTGGCCCGAGACATGGTACTCCAACAGCTCGCGTAAAAACTCGTCCGAGGCATCGGCCATGGTGTAGTCGAAGCGGATGCCGCTGCGCACGAAGACCTTTTTGACGCCCGGCAGCTGACGCAGGTCGCGCAGCAGCTGTGTGTAGCCGCTCTCGTCGACCACCATGTTCTTGCACACGTTCGGCCACAGGCAGCGCTTGTTCTTGCACACGCCGTGCTTGAGCTGCTTGTCGCAGGCAGGACGGCTAAAGTTGGCCGTCGGTCCTCCCACGTCGTTGATGTAGCCCTTAAACTCGGGATCGCGCGTGAGCAGCTCGGCCTCGCGCATGATCGAGTCGTGGCTGCGCATCTGCAGCACGCGGCCCTGGTGGAAGGTGAGGGCGCAAAACGAGCACTCGCCAAAGCACCCGCGGTTGGAGCTAATGGAAAACTTGATCTCGGCAAAGGCCGGCACGCCGCCCGCCG
>CALGZX010000073.1 GCA_937934165.1 uncultured Collinsella sp. | reverse complement strand
GATACTTGTATCCATCGACTTCTCAAACAACGACGTATGCATGGTTTCAATACCACGCGACAGCTATGTCAAGATTTACAACGCCAACGGCAACGTAGCCAACCCCAGCAGCCCCTATTCCAAGATAAACAACGCCTTTTCAGAGGGCGGCGGCGCGCAGAAGAAGGGCTTTGAGTACTCCATAGCGACAGTTGAAAAGCTGATGGGCGTAAATATAGGCTACTACTGCGGCTTCAATATGAACGTAGTAAAAGAAGTAGTAAATGCCATGGGCGGCGTGGACTACGACGTGGACATCTCCTTTACGCTCAACGGCCGCAAGGTCAAGGTTCAGATTGCCCCCGATACCATGCTCTTTGCGCTGCTGCGCGAGCAGGGCTGCGCGTCGGTGCGCTGCGCCTGCGAGACCACCAACTGCGGTCTGTGCACGGTGTGGCTCGACGGCGACCCGGTGCTGAGCTGCTCGGTTCCCGCCGCGCGCGTCGAGGGCCGGTCCGTCACCACGCTCGAGGGCCTCAAGGCCGAGTCCGAGGCGCTCGCTCGCGCGATGGCTGCCGAAGGCGCCGAGCAGTGCGGTTTTTGCGCCCCCGGCCTCATCATGAACGTGCTGGCGCTTGCCCGCGCTGCCAAGGATGATCCAAGCCTCGTTGCCACGCGCGAGGAGCTTTCGCGCCAGCTCGCCGGCAACCTCTGCCGTTGCAGCGGCTACGAGAGCCAGCTGCGCGCTATCGTGCACTTTCTTAACGAGTCCGGCGTGCAGGTGGGCTTTGAGATGCCCGAGCTGCCGGTCAATAACACCAGCTGCGACGGTGTCTCGTACAAGCAGATCACCCACAAGCAGCCCAAAAAGGACTCGAAGGCCCTGCTCGAGGGGCGTCCCGTCTACACGGGCGACCTGGTGCCCGCCGGCGCGCTCATCGTTAAGCTCAAGCGCAGCCCGTATGCCCGCGCCAAGATCCGTTCCATCGATACGTCGCGCGCCCTGAAGGTGCCCGGTGTGGTGGGCGTCTACACCTACGAGGACGTGCCCAAGCGCCGCTTTACCATCGCCGGTCAGAGCTATCCGCAGCCGAGTCCCTACGACCGCCTGATTCTCGAGAACCTGGTGCGCTACCAAAACGAGGAGGTGGCGATTGTCGCCGCCGAGACCGAGGAGGCCGCCGACAAGGCGCTCAAGCTCATCAAGGTCGACTACGAGGTACTCGAGCCCCTGCTCGACTTTACTCAGGCGCTCGATAACGACATCGTGGTCCACCCCGAGGGCGACGTGACCTTTATGTTCCCGCAGGGCGGCGACGTCCCGCGCAACTTGGTATGCAGCGGTACCAGCGACTTTGGCGACTTGGACGAGGCCTTCGCCCAGAGCGACATCGTCTTTGAGCGCACCTACACCAGCCAGGCCACGCAGACCGCGCCCATGGAAACCTTCCGCGCCTTCGCGACGACCGACGCGTTCGGGCGTATCTCGGTGACTACCTCCACGCAGGTGCCCTTCCACGTGCGCCGCATGGTCGCTCAGTCGCTCGATATCCCGCAGTCGCAGGTGCAGGTCATTAAGCCGCGCATCGGCGGCGGCTTTGGCTCCAAGCAGACGGGCTGCTGCGAGATCTTCGTTGCGTTTGTGACGCAGCAGA
>CALGZX010000072.1 GCA_937934165.1 uncultured Collinsella sp. | reverse complement strand
TATCGAAGAAACCGAGGACGGCGCCGAGCTGATCGGCCATGCCTGGTTCCAGGCGCCCGATTCCGATGGCGCGGTGCACTTGGATGCCAGCGAGGCATCTGTGGGCGATATTCTGACTGTCGAGTTTACCGATAGCTTCTGCTATGAGCTTATCGGCCATGTTGTGGAGTAGGAGAGCATCGTGGCAAACGAGAGCAATAAGGAACTGACGAGTGTTTGGACGCCCGCCAACATCGTGACGTGCGTTCGCATCGTTTTTATCCCGGTGTTCATGATCGTTTCGGCGCTTTCTCACACGAGTGTTGCCGGTACGGATTGGAGCACCTTCGACGGCCCGCTCGCCGCCGCTGCCTTCATTCTGTATGTGATCCTGTCGTGCACCGATAAGGTCGACGGTTATCTGGCGCGTTCGCGCAACGAGATCACCGACTTCGGTAAATTCTTGGACCCCATCGCCGATAAGCTGCTCGTGTTTTCGGCCCTGCTGCTGTTCTTGGATTTTGGCGCGGTGACCGTGTGGTCCGTGTTCATTATCCTGTTCCGTGAGCTTCTGGTGAGCGCCCTTCGCATGGTCGCGAGTGCGGCCGGTGTGGTCGTTGCGGCCGATAAGCTCGGCAAGTACAAGACGGCGACCACGATGGTCTCCATCTGCGGTTACCTGTGCGTTTTTGCTATGGCCGGCTTGCACCTTGGCCCGGTGGCGCTGACGCTCGGCATCTACTCGGTGTCGCGCTTCCTGTATGCCGTTGCCGTTGTCTTGACCGTTATCTCGGGCGCCCAGTACTTCTGGAACTGCCGCAAGATCGTCTTTTCGGTCTAGGTCCTGGTGGGTATGACGGACTCTTTTGAGCAGATTTCCGCACATAACGAGGAGCTGGCGCGCGATATCGTCGAGCGCGCGAGCGCTCGGGGTGTGACGGTTTCGACGGCTGAGTCGCTGACGGCGGGTATGATCGCCTCGACGATTGCGGATATCCCGGGCGCCTCGGCGGTGCTGCGTGGCGGTGCGGTGACCTACTGCGATGAGATTAAGCATCGCGTGCTGGGTGTTGAGCAGGAGACGCTCGACCGCTACACCGCGGTGTCGCATCAAACTGCGCGCGAGATGGCGTCGGGTTCGCTGGAGCTGTACCAGAGCGATATTGCAGTGAGCGCAACGGGTTATGCCGGCCCCGGCGGTGGTACTGAGGACGATCCTGCTGGCACTTTCTATATTGGCTGGGCACATCGTTCCGCCGATGGGGGAGTGCCGGTCGTGGACTCTGTGCGCTGCCACTATGAGGGCGACCGTTCGTGTGTTCGTGCCCATGCGGTCACGGAGGCATTGGGTCGCATTGTCTGCGTGCTCGATTCTATGGAATAGACGTGTTTTAAGGGGCCTCCGGGCCCCTTAATTGTGGAGATGGGGACCTCAGAAGAATTTAGCGTTTGTGCTGTTCATAGGTGTAGTTTTGCCTGCCTTGTTCTTATTTGGCCCTTTATGGTCAAGCATTTGGTCAGTGTTTGGTCGGCGTTTGGTTGGGTTTTGGAAAGGTCGGCTGCATATGATTTATCTGAACGGTTGACCACGAACAGCCGTTCGTTTATTATCGATGCAGGTTGTTAAGAGGAGGGCTATTCATGGCCAAGAATTCAGGTCCCGTACGTACCGTTCATGCTCGCACGACGGGTAAAGAGCGCGATGAGATGATCGCCACCACCAAGGCCGAGATCGAGAAGAAATTCGGCCAGGGTTCCATCATGAGGTACGGCGACGGTGGCCCCGAGCTCGAGGTCGAGGCCATCCCTACGGGCGCTCTGGCACTCGATGTCGCTCTGGGTATCGGCGGTGTGCCGCGCGGCCGAATCGTCGAGATCTACGGTCCCGAGTCTTCCGGTAAGACGACGCTTTCGCTCGAGATCCTGGCCGAGGCCCAGGCAATGGGTGGCGTTGTGGCATTTATCGATGCCGAGCATGCGCTCGATCCCACGTATGCCGCGCGCATCGGCGTGGATATCGACGAGGTGCTCATTTCCCAGCCCGATACGGGTGAGCAGGCGCTCGAGATCGTTGACATGCTCGTGCGTTCCGGCGCCATCGATGCCATCGTCGTTGACTCCGTCGCCGCGCTGACCCCGCGTGCCGAGATCGAGGGAGAAATCGGCGACACTACGGTCGGTCTTCAGGCTCGCCTGATGAGCCAGGCGCTCCGCAAGCTCGCCGGCTCGCTGTCCAAGTCCAACACGACGTGCATCTTCATTAACCAGCTGCGTGAGAAGATCGGCGTCATGTTCGGCAACCCCGAGACCACGACGGGCGGGCGCGCCCTTAAGTTCTTCTCTTCGGTGCGTATCGACATTCGCCGCATCGACAGCATTAAGCTTAAGGACGAGGTTATCGGTAACCGCGTGCGCGCCAAGGTCGTTAAGAACAAGGTGGCAGCTCCGTTCCGTTCTGCTGAGTTCGACATCATGTACGGTACGGGCATCTCTAAGGAGGGCTCGATTCTGGACATGGCTGTCGAGTGCGGCATTTGCAAGAAGATGGGCTCCTGGTTTGCCTATGGCGAGGACAAGCTCGGCAATGGTCGCGAGGCCGCCAAGGCGTTCCTGCGCGAACACCCCGATTGCGCCGACGAGATTGAGCATAAGGTCCGCCTTGCCTGTGGACTTGAGTTTGATGACGATGCTCCGTCCGAGGTCGAGCTGACCGATCAGCCTGCGCCTGAGGAGTTTGACGAGCTTTACGCCATCGATGGGTCCGCCATGCTCGATGATGACGACGAGTAGCGGTTACGCTCATGTCGTATACGGTGACCGAGGCCACGGTCGTCTTTCCCGATAAGAAGGCGGCCTCCTCGTTCTCGAGCGGTTATGCGTCCAAAAAGCCTTGCGCACATATCGATTGTGAGCTTGAGGGCGGTTTTGAGCGGTCCATTTGGATTCCCGTGCGGGTCGCGCGGCTGTATGTCAAAAACCGCCCCGATCTTCCCTGTGATTGGGACAACTTTCGTGAGGCGGTGCAGCTCATCGAGCGTAAATGTGCACTCACCATGGTGACCGAGATGTTATCGCGCCGCGACCATGCGACGGGTGAGGTCCGTGACAAGCTGGCTTGCTACGGCTTTCACCAGCCTGCGATTGATTTCGCCGTCGAGCGCGCCACCGAGTATCGCTTTTTAGACGAGAGCCGCTTTTGCTCGTACTTTATCGAGGAGCGCAAGCGGCGCGGTTGGGGACAGCGCAAAATCGAGACCGAGCTCAAGCGCCGTCATGTTGTGCTCGATGACATTCCCGGTTATCCCGAGGATTATTTTGCCGTCGAAGACGATTTGGCGCGTGCGTCAGCTCTGCTCACCAAGCGGCGTGTTCCAGAGACACGCGCATTCGAAAAACTGGTTCGGTTTTTGATGGGCAAGGGCTTCTCGTATCACGTCGCCGCCGATGCCGTTAAGGCACGTCTAGATGCCGAACGCGAGGAATGTGCGGTTTAGGCGTATGCGTTTTGTGGCCCTGCCGTTCACCGTGTTTTAGCCGCCGTGCCGGGGCCATTTATTTGACAGTTGTTGTGGTTCAACGTACGATAAACACTGTCATTTGCTTTGTGATATGTGCTCATCTGTGATGAGTTTGTTTATATGTTTATCTGTATCCGACCCGCATAAGCTGCGCCCATATTACTCAAATGTCGCGAGCCGTTCGTAAGGACGGTTCGCTTTGTTGTGTAACGAATCCATAAAAAGGAGTGAGCATGCCTATCATCGCAGCGCTCGTTGGCATCGTTTTGGGTGCCATCGCCGCCATTGCCTACATGCGCACCGCCAAGCAGGGTAGTCTTCACGAGGCCGACGAAAAGATCCAGTCGGCACACGCACAGGCTGAGTCCCTGATCGGTGATGCTAAGCGTCAGGCCGAGACCCTCAAAAAAGAGGCTCTGCTCGAGGCTAAAGAGGAGATCATCAAGAACAAGCAGGCCGCCGAGGCCGAGGACAAGCAGCGTAAGAGCGAGATTCGTACGCTTGAGAACCGCGTGATGCAGCGCGAGGAGTCCCTTGATCGCCGAAACGACGCTCTCGACAAGCGTGAGCACCAGCTGTCCAGCCAGGCCGGTCAGGTCGAGAAGCGCTCCCGCGAGCTTGAGGAGCTCTGCGCCAAGCAGACCTCCGAGCTCGAGCGTATCGCCGACCTGACCCGTGAGGACGCCCACAAGGAGCTCCTCGATAAGGTTCGCGGCGAGGTCACCCACGAGGCTGCCACGATCATTCGCGAGTCCGAGCAGCAGGTTCGCGCCGAGTGCCACAAGACCGCCCAGGAGATTCTGTCCCTGGCGATTCAGCGCTGCGCTGCCGACCACACAGCCGAGGTCACCGTTACCTCCGTGCACATTCCCTCTGATGACCTCAAGGGCCGTATCATCGGTCGCGAGGGTCGCAACATCCGGACCTTCGAGCAGGTTTCCGGCGTCAACCTCGTGATCGACGACACGCCTGAGACCGTCGTTCTTTCGAGCTTCGACCCGGTCCGTCGTGAGACCGCCCGCGTGGCACTTGAGAACCTCATTGCCGACGGCCGCATCCACCCCGCCCGCATTGAGGAAACGGTGGAAAAGTGCCGCCACGA
>CALGZX010000071.1 GCA_937934165.1 uncultured Collinsella sp. | reverse complement strand
ACCCTGCGAAGCCGTGAGCGGGGAGGGAAGGCAATCCGGCCTCCCGCCCCGCGCCCCGCAGCAGCCAGCGCCAAGCGCTAGTAGTTCACCACCTGCTCCTCAAAGTACGCCTTCGGGTGGTTACAGACCGGGCACACCTCGGGCGCCTCGGCACCAACGTGCAGGTGCCCACAGTTCAGGCACTTCCATACCTTCACGCCCTCGCGCTCAAACACCTCGCCCGATTCGATGCGCTCGACGAGCTTGTTGTAGCGCTCCTCGTGGGCCTTCTCGACAGCACCGACGCCACGGAACTTTGCGGCAATCTCGGTAAAGCCCTCCTCCTCGGCGGTCTTGGCGAACTCGTCGTACATCGTGGTCCACTCGTAGTTCTCGCCCGCAGCGGCATCACGCAAGTTGTCCAGAGTGTCGGGAACGGCGCCGTCGTGCAGATACTTAAACCACAGCTTGGCGTGCTCGGACTCGTTGCCCGCCGTCTCGGCAAAGATATTCGAGATCTGAACGTAGCCATCCTTCTTGGCCTTAGATGCGTAGTAGCGATACTTGGTGTGCGCCTGGGACTCACCAGCAAAAGCGGTCTCGAGGTTCTTCTTAGTCTGAGAGTTCTCAAAATCCATAGGTGTACTTCCCTTCAACACATGCCGCCCGTAGGCTTCGAGCGGCCTTGTCTTTAGGGTGCCCTCATGTCGAAAATCTAAACCTTACAATCCTGTTTTTCAGATTCGGGTAGGCTACACGCTTAGCCAGCGGTCACCCTCCACGCGGCAAAAGCCCTCACGCTCCAAGTCGGCCAAAATGCCTGCAACGAGATCGTGATCGACCGGCTCGCGGCCTGCTGCCGCCTCCATTTCGTTTACACCCGCCACGGCCTCGGCGAGTGTGATGCCCGCCGGCCGCCCATCGCGCGCCGCCAGCAGCATGCGCACAATATGAGCGCGCTTTTGGCGACGCGAGCCCTCAAACTTGGACTGACGACTATAGCTCGCCGAGCGCCTGGACGGATTGGGCAGCGTCTTCTTAAGATACGCGCCATAATCCAGCAGCGCGTAATACCATGCGCGCGGTGTGTCGGCATCATCGAGCGGCACGGCAAAGGGAGCAATCTCATCCGCCGTCGCACCGGGAGCTGCCGGACAGGCGGCCTGAATCAGCGGCACCAGCTCGCGATCGGGAACGGCGGGCACATCGGGAAAGAAATGATGCAGAAAAACCGTGCGCACGTTGGTCTCCAGATACACCCCCGGAAGATCGAACGCAAACGACCGGATGCCCTGCGCCGTCGCCGGGCCAATACCGGGCAGGGCGACCAAGTCGCGCGTCTCACGTGGAAACTCCCCGTCCCAGTCCTCTACAACGCGCCGAGCGGCCTTGTGGAGTGCCAGAGCGCGTCGGTTGTAGCCCATCCCTTGCCAAGCGTCCAAAACATCGGAAGGCGCGGCCTGGGCAAGCGCCTGCACGGTTGGAAAGCGATCGAGCCACGCGGGCATACGCGTCTCCACGCGCGGCACCTGCGTTTGCTGCAGCATAACCTCGGAAAGCCAAATAATGTACGGGTCGCGCGTGCGGCGCCACGGAAGGTCGCGATAACGCAGGACCCCTTCCGAACGAACCATCGAACGAAAGGGGTCCTGAATCATGGCTATGCTCCTTATGCGGCGCTATTCCTCCTGGCAAGCGCACACACAGGTGGCGTACTCGGGAAACGCATTGCGGTCGGCGAACTTGGAATCGACGGCCGGAAACTGGCGGCGAGCGACAATATCGCCCAGCGAAACGGAATCGAGGTAGTCGCGCATCAGCGCTTGAGCTCCGGCCCACAGGGGATGATAGCAGCACGTACCCATGCGTGCACAGTCGCCATCGGGCGCGGTGCAATCGTTCATGACCATGGGGCCCTGAACGGCCTCAACGACCTGGCGGATGGTGACATCGTCGGGGCTGACCTTAAGACGCATGCCGCCATGGACGCCACGCAGGCTCTCCACAATACCGGCCTGAACCAAACCATGCTGAATCGAACGGGCAAACGAATACGGGACATTGACCTCTTCGGCGGCGGTGCGAACAGAAAGCAGACGCTCCGGGTCCTCGGCAAGCATCGCGAGCATGCGAAGGGCGTAATCAGTCTTCCTCGATATGTCCATTTTTCCCCTTTCAAGGAATAGGAACAGCTCGAACGAGCTCCGGAGCCGAGCTTGCGTCGAGACACCAATGACCGTATGGACGCCCAAATAGCAAAACGGGTGCCCACTGAATACCGCGTTTGAAGCCTCTTGCATCAAAAACGGTCCACAGTGCAATTTAGTATAACCTAACCCCCTGCTTCGTTGAACAGGTGTTGTGCAACAAACGCCTTGTTTAAACACATGTCTCAAACGGAGCTTGTCCGGGAATTGGAAGGATTTGGTTTCGGGTGAAAGGGGCCGATGGGATCAAGGTCCTATCAAACGCAAAAAGCCACGTCCGAAGACGTGGCTTTAATTGCGTTGGCGGGAAGTACGGGGCTCGAACCCGCGACCTCCGACGTGACAGGCCGGCGCTCTAACCAAACTGAGCTAACTCCCCAGGCAGTCGTTCGCGTTTGTTTCCGCTCGCGTGCGCTGCGGGGATTAGTATACACAGAAGTCTGTCCGGTGCGCAACAACTTTTTTGAAAATATTTTTTGGGCCCCTCCCTGCCGTCACTATGTTCAACCAGTTCTTGTTGCTCGCCGCTTCGCGGCTCGGCGACCCCGTTCTCCGTGGCGGGGTTGTCTTAGGTTCTTGTTGGGACTCTGCCTTTGGCTCATAAAAAACGGGAGATGCGTTGTGCATCCCCCGTTTTTGTTGCACCTACTCTAGGTCAATAAATTTGGTGCTCAGGATCTTGCCGTCCTTGACGAGCATTCTGGCCATGGTGGGGCCTCGGCTGCCTCTGGGGTAGCTGGCACTGCCGGGGTTGAGGACCAGGCAGTGGCCTACTTGGGCTTCTTTGGTTACGTGGGTGTGGCCGTTGATGGCTACGTCTACGGATCCCACCGGAAGGTCCTCGCGGTAGTGGGCTACGGCAAATTTGAGGCCTTCGTAGGTGAAGAGGGCCAGACGGTCTACATCCGGGCCGTAATCGCGGTAGTAGTCGTTGTTTCCTAGGACCGCTCGCACGGGGGCGATGGTGCATAGATGCTCGTAATCCATCTCGGACGTTAGGTCTCCGGCGTGAATGATCAGATCTGCGCCCTTGAGCTCGTCCAGAAGCGCGGGCGAAAGATAGCCGTGGGTGTCCGAGATGATGTCGATGCGCTTGGCGCTTGCACTGTTCATGGGATCCCTTCTGCAAAACCGATTCGACGTATATACAAAAAGCCCCACGGCTCCGCAGACAATTGGTCTACAGGGCTGCGGGGCCAGTGTACTAGAGGCTCAAGGCCTTCTTGAGCGGCACGACGCGGCGGCGCGAAACCGGCACGCGTTCGTCGACGCCCGTAATGCCCAGCTGGATGGCGCCCGAGGGCACCGTCTCCACATCCGTGACGCACGCCAAGTTGACGATATAGCGGCGGTGAACACGGAAGAAGCCAAAGTCGCAGAGCTTGGCCTCAAACTGCGCCAGCGAGGTTGTCGACAAAAAGCGATCATCGACGGTATAGATGCAGGAGTAATCGTCCTTGGCCATGATAAAGCGAATGTCGTCCACGGGAATGAGCACCTTGCGGCCGCCCTTTTCCACCGGGATACGCTCGATGGTCACCTTGCTGTCCGTAACCGGCTTGGCGCGTTGCATGACCTTCTCGATCGCGCGATCCAAGCGAGCTTCCTCGACCGGCTTCATCAGATAATCGACGGCATCCACGTCGAATGCCTCGACCGCATGGTCACTATACGCAGTCACAAACACGATCGCCGGCGGATTTTTGAGCTTATGCAGCGCCTCGGCAAGTTGCAGGCCCGAGGCACCGGGCATCGAGATATCGAGAAACACGACATCCACGCGACTTTCCATAAGCATCTCGATGGCGGAGCGGACGCTCGACGCCTCCGTGATCGTGCCGATCTTGCCCGTTTGCTCGAGCAGGAAGCGAAGCTCCGAGCGAGCCGGCGCCTCATCATCCACAATCATCGCACGCAGCATAGGGATAAAACCTTTCGTCAACTAACTACGCCGGGCATCCGTCGCATGACGTTGAGCCCGTAGCCTTTTATTTTACTCTTGAATGTCAAAGATGCTCTCTGACAAATCAAGATGAAGGAGCACTTTGGTGCCCTTGCCCGGCGCCGATTCGACACGCGTATAGGAGTGCGGCCCATAAAAGCGATGGATGCGCTCCGAAATATTGTGCATGGCCACACCGGCGCCGCCACCCTGGGGAGAGCTGGCGTCGGGACGGGCAGAGCGCTCGTCAAACAGTCTGGCGGCGGTACCCTCATCCATGCCCACGCCATTATCGGCCACGGCAATCAAGATTGCATCCTCGCCGTCTTGGTGAACGGTCACGTCGATCCTCAGGGCGTCGTCATCGCCCATACCATGACGTACGGCGTTCTCGACAATCGGCTGGATCACGAACGCCGGCACCAGCGTATCTTCCACGTCCTCGGACACATCGAACGTCGCGAGCACGCGGTCCTCGCCAAAGCGGGCCTTCTCAAAGGTAAGGTAGCGCTTGGTCTGTGCAACCTCGCGCGAGACCGGAATAAGCGATCCCGAGTTGTCGAGCGTGGCACGATAGAACGATGAGAACTCACGAAGCAGTTCGCGGGCCCGCAGCGGGTCGGTGCGCGTAAACGATGCAATGGTGTTCAGCGTGTTGAACAGGAAGTGCGGGTTAATCTGCGCCTGCAGCGCACGCACCTCGGCGCGCGCCGTGAGCTCCTTTTGTACCTCGAGCTCGTGGATGGCGAGCTGCGTGGACAAAATCTCGGCAAAGCCCGAGGCAAGCGCGTACTGGGTACGGTCGACGGCGCGCGGGGTCTTGTAGTAGAACTTGAGCGTGCCGACGGTACGATCGCCCACCTTGATGGGGGCGATAATGCCGGCGGGGACTTGGTTGTGCGAGCCATCCGAGCCCACGACATCCACCATACGGTTGAACGACTGCACGATGCCATGTTCGATAACGTAGCGTGTGGCAAGCGTGTGGATGGGAGAATCTGGCAGTAGTTTTTCCTCAAACTCGCCCGCGCAGGCCAACACGTTGCCCTCGTCGGTGATGGCCACCGTCATGGCGCGCGTCTCGGGCAAAATGCGCCGGCACACCAAACGCGCCGACTCCTGCGTCAGACCGCCCTTAATGTCCTCGAGCATGGCCGAGGCCACCGAGAGCGTCTCCTCGGTGTACTGGGAGCGCACCGAATCGGGATTGAGCGTCAAAAAGATAAAGATGCACAGAAAGATGCACAGCAGCGCGCAGGCAATCACCGTGGCGATCGGCTCGATACCGGTCACCAAGGCAAAAATAAAGTACACCAGCACGCAAATGGCGCAGGCAACGGCAATGATGCGAAAGATTGATATTGAACTATCGCGCTGGGCGCGGCGGTCGATCATTCGGCCCCCTCCAGGATACTGATCAGTTGTGCGTCACGCCAAAGCCCGTCCATGATCTTGGGCCAAAAGCTCTGGAAACGCAGGTAGCTTGCAGCGTTTTGGCGCGCATAGGCCTTTGCCTCGCCGATACCATGGCGCCAAATGCGCAGGTAGCCCTCATGCTCGCGGGTAAACACGCTGCGGACCATAGCGGTCTTGCGCACGCGGTCGTCGAGCTCGCGCGAAATCCACGGGCCCGGATAGGGCATGAGCGATGCCGCCGTAACGGGAATGAGCTCCTTTTGATGCGCGGCGAATGTCAACTTGGCCCGTTCGTAGTACCAACGGTATACATCCTGCATAAAGCGCGGTGAGCGCTTTTCGGACTCCGGAGGCAGATGGCGCACGGTCCACTCGTTATCGAACCACACGTCGTAGCCAAACATGCGCATGTTAAAGAGGTAATCCAAGTCCTCGCCGCGGGTGATAAACGGGTCAAAGGCCACACGCGTAAAGGCGCGGGCGTGCAGGGCCATCAGACCGCCGCACACGTAGTTGGAGCGCGAGATGCGGGTGCCCGAGAGCGCCTTTTTCATCCAACGGTTGAACTCGATGCGCTTGGTCCACCAACGATGGCAGATGCCCGCCTTGTCCGTGGGAGCCAGCGGCGAGCCGTCGCGATCGTAGAAATAGCCGCTCTTGACCAAGATCGGCAAGCCCTGACGCGTCTGCTGCCCCAACGCATAGGTCGCGCGCTTCATAAAGTCGGCGTCGATGACAGTCTCATCGTCATCCAAAAATATAACCGCGTCATGCCCCAGCACAGCGGCACAGGCTAACCCCATGTTGCGGATGGCACCGTAGCCTCGCAGGCTCACGCATTCGCCCGAACCCTTGGGCGCGATCTGAGCAACCCGGTCTGCGATGTGCGAGGCCTGGGTGTTGGTGACAACGGTGACCTTGAGCGTGGGATGCGCGTCGACAATCTCGTGCACGCGCAGCGACACATCGGCTGTGGCAGAACCGGGACAGACCACCAAAAGGATGATGCGCGGAATGTCGCACACCTGCTCAAGCGAGACCAAGCAGCGGTCGAGTTCGGGATTGTCGGCGTTGAGTCGCGTCGAATGGTCATAGGTGCCAGGGGCGTTTGCGCAAGCGTCATCGCCCGCCCAATACGTTGGAATCACGACTGTGGCGTTCATGCCTTACCCTCCCTGCAACACAAAAACGGGACGCCGCCAAACACAGGCGACGCCCCGCGACCTAGCTGATTCCATCATACCCACTTGGGCAAATCATTGCTCGCAAGTCGCAATGTTTATTGCGGATAACCCCAAAAGAGTACCGTGGACAGGCACAATAGCCGCTCACTCCTATGCGGCATGCTCTGCTGCCCGAGTCATGCGGGACAGGCGAACCAGCAGCATAAAGCCAACGATCAGCAGCACGCCAATAGAAAGGACGCCCAGCGACGGGTTGCCGGTCAGCGAGGTAACGACCGACACTAGGAAGGTACCCATGACGCTTGCATAACGACCAAAGATGTCAAAGAAGCCGTAGTACTCGTTGGACTTTTCCTTGGGGATAATGCGACCAAAGTAGCTACGGCTGAGCGCCTGCACGCCGCCCTGGAACAGGCCGACCATAATGGCAAGCACCCAGAACTCAAAGGCGGTCTTTAGGAAGAACGCGGCGAACAGCACAATGCCCATGTAGGCGGCGACCGCCACCAGGATCATGTTGAGCGTGCCCACGCGTCCGGCGAGCTTGCCGTAGATGATGGCGGACGGAAAGGCCACGAACTGCGTAACGAGCAGCGCCAGTACCAGCTGGGTCGAGTCGATGCCCAAAGCCGAGCCGTAGCTGGTAGCCATGGAAATGACCGTGTGGACGCCATCGATATAGAAGAAGAACGCAATCATGTAGACCAGCACGGTCTTGTTGTGGGCGATCTCGCGCATGGTACGTCCGACCTCGGAGAACACACCGCCAACGATGTGGCCGATGGTGTCCTCGGGACCGCGCTCGCGACCATACTTTTGCTTATAGGCGTGAATGAGCGGCAGGGTAAAGACGAGCCACCAGGCACCAGTGATGATAAAAGACAGACGCGTTGCCAGCATGGTGGGGACGCCAAGAGCGGGACCACCCATGATGAGCGCCAGGCAGATGACGAACGGCACGGTGGAACCGATGTAGCCCCAGGCATAACCCGAGCTGGACACGGCGTCCATGCGCTCGTCGGTGGTAACGTCGGGCAGCATGGCGTCGTAGAACGTCATAGAAGAGTTAAGGCCGATGGTGCACAGCACGTACACGGTCAAAAATGCCATGGCGGACATTGGGATAGCCTGCGCCAGGCAAAGAACCAGGCCCGTGAGGAAAAAGCCCAAGAAGAACTTGATTTTGTTGCCGGCGTAGTCGGCAAGTGCGCCCAGAATGGGCATGAGCATGGCGATGACCAGCGAGGCGATCGTCTGTGCATTGCCCCAGGCGACCACCAGGTCGGCCGAGGAAGCGCCGGTATTGATGGCGTTAAAGTAAATGGGCACCACCGAGGTATTGAGCAGCACGAGGGCCGAATTGCCCACATCATACATAACCCAGTTACGCTCGAGCTTGGTGTATTTCATGGACAGGGACCCTTCGTATTCGCCCGATATGCAGTTAGTTTATCGTACCCCAATTGTCCAGAACCGCCGGTAAGGATTCGGCAAAGGGGCACGCACGGGCCCTATTCCTCGCGGTCGAACTCCTCATCGGCATTGAGCACGCGACCGCTGTAGTTGACGTGACTGGTCACGGCATCCATGTCACCGGTCTCGATAAAACGTGCGACCGTGCACTCGTAATCGCCCAGCGCGCGATCAAAGACCTCGGGGAAACTCTCGTTCGAGACCTCGTCGGTAAAGGGATTCTTCCATGTCAGATGGCCCAGGTTACCGGTGCGCTCGGGCAACTCCGTCGTCACGCGATGAGCAAGGCCGTCGAGCAGCGAGTAATCGTGCACCAAGCCCTCAACCAGCGAGATCGCGCGCGTCTTTGCGGAGCCGGCCGGCTCAATCGCGCGGTAAAGTCGCTGCATATTGGCAACGGCAGCACCGTACTCCCCCGCCGGAATGTCAATGCCGTACACGCGTCCGGCAACATAGCTCATCAGCACGCCGGCCACGCGATTGATGCGATCGGTGGTGACGATCTCGCCCGCCGGCGGGTAATCGTCAACCGTAGCGCCATCGCGTTTAAGCTGCAGCATCAGCACATCCAGGTCGCTCTCGATCACGGCATGGACCTGACTGCTCGAATCCTCAAGCTCTGAATCGGACTCGACAATGCCAAACTGCTGCTCATAGACAAAGGGATGGGCGTTGCGGTCGAGCACGTAATGAGACAGCAGGCCCAGCGCAAAGGCACGACCCAAGCTGGCGTCGCGCGGCAGCAGATGCGACACGCCGTCGCGCAGGCACGCAAACTGACGAGACATGCGCGACCGATGCATGACCTGCGCCAGCAGCGTGCAGTCGGAAACACGCGGTGTCAGAATGTGAAAGAAAAACGGGTCGGGGCCTTGGTTGCCCAAGATAAAGGCAATGCGCTCTTCATCGGACGTGATGACGCCCTGCGGAAGACGGTCGATGCTTTCCTCGCCAAACAGATGATGGGTGATAAGCGCGGGCATAATGATCCTTTCGATTTCATTCGATGCCACCCATTATGCCCACCGCGCGCCCATGCCAAACCTGCGATGGTAAACGACGGCACGCAGACCGTCTACGCAAGCCCCAAGTGTGCTTTAACCTCGGCAGCGCGACGGCGGGACACGGGCACCGTCGAGGTTACGCGATCGAGTCTGAGCTCCATAAGACCCGTGGAACCGATCTCGACATTGTGCACGTCTTCCAAATTGACCAGATAGCTGCGATGAACGCGAATAAAGCCCTCGGAAACCAAGCGACGCTCGAGCGAGGAGATCGACTCATTGATCAGGTACGTTCCCTCGGCGCAGATGGCGTTGCAAAAATCGGCGCGCGCCTCAAAGTAGCAGACGTCTGCGGCGGGAATGAACACCTTTTTGCCCCCGCGGTCCACCGTCAGACGCAAAGGCTGGCGCGGAGCGTGGATAACACGACGGACACCCAAGGCTGCCTCGATCTTGTCGAGTGCCTTTGACAGGCGTGCGTCCTCGACCGGCTTGACGACATAGTCGACCGCATCGAGGTTATAGGCATCAGCCGCATACTCGGCAAACGCCGTCACAAACACAACCACCGGCGGCGTCTTTAGGTTCTGCAGCGTCTCGGCAAGCTCAATTCCCGAGCGACCGGGCATGGTAATGTCTAAAAACAACACGTCGGGCTTGTTCGACAGAATCGACTCCACGGCTTCGGTGACATTGCCCGCCTCGGCAATCTGACCCACACGCGTATCCTTTTCCAACAGATAGCGTAGCTCAGCCCTAATGGGAGGCTCGTCATCAACCACCAAGATGTTCCAGCCTTCGGACATATGTGCTTCCCCTCTTTTTCTCTCAATCCAACCGCGTGCTACGCCGTCAACGGCGCCGGCTCATGCGGCTCGCCGTTCAGCTCGACGATGACCTGCGTTCCCACGCCCTCCTGGGACTTCACGCGCATGCCGGAATCTTCTCCGTAAAAGAAATGGATGCGCTGAAGTACGTTAAAGAGCGCCAGGCCGCAGCCTCGTTTGATGGAACCGTCGGCGGTAATGCTCTCGGGCTCCTCCAGGCGATGTTGCTCAAACAGATGCGCGCAGACTTCTTCGCTCATACCGATGCCATCGTCCTCGACGATGATCTCCAAACCGTCATCGGTCTCGAAAGCCCTAACATGAATAGAAAGCGGCTCGGTCTCGCGCTGCGCGTGCTTGATGCAGTTTTCGAGCAACGGCTGCAAGATAAACGGCGGCACCATGCAATCGCGCACCTCAAAGTCGATATCGACCGAGACGCGCAGACGGCCGTCGCCATAACGAGCCTGCATAAGATTGATATAGCGAGTGCCCTGTTCCACCTCGTGCTCGAGCGTTGTGAGGGTATCGGAATCAGAAAGCGTCTGACGATAGTAATTGGAGAAGTCGATCAGCAGCGATCGCGCCTTGTCGGGCTCGGTTCGAACGAGCGACACGATGGTGCTGATGGTGTTAAACAGAAAATGAGGATCGACCTGCGATTGCAAGGCGCGCAGCTCCACGCGGGCCGTAAGCTCGTCCTGGCGCTCGAGCTCAAAGCTCGCAAGCTGCGTGGAAATTAGATCGGCAAAGCCCGAGGCAAGCGCCGTCTGGCGCATATCGATGCTGCTCAGACGGGGATAATACAGCTCGAGCGTGCCCACGCAATGCCCGCGCACGGTAAGCGGTGCGACAATACCGGAGCGCAGGCGCGGAAAGTAGCCACCCGTCTCGGTCGAGGCATCGCGCGAGAACACGCTTTGCTCACCGCTGTTGATCACGTTGAGCGTAGTCCGCAGTACCACCGGGGTGCCCGCGGGGCATTTTGCCGAGTCCTCGCCCCAGCTTGCCAACACCTGCTTGCCGTCGGTAAAGCAGATGGCAGAGGCGATAGTTTCGGACAGGATGATCTTAGAGGCGCCCAGGGCAGCTTCGGGCGTAAGGCCGCGCGACGTGTAGGCGAATATTTTTGAAGCGATGGCGAGCGTGCGGTCGGTTGCGCTCGATGTGAGGTCGTCGGGAACGACAAAGACGTACGAGAAGAAGAAGCACAGCATGACCAAGCCGGCAATGACGACAACGGCCGGAACGGGATTGGGATTATCGGTTAGATCCCAGATGAGCAGCAGGATAAGCAGCGGAACGACAATACCGAGCAAGATGGCTTGAACCACATGCTGAGCGGTACGAAAGACCTTGGTAGAGTTGTAGCTCTTGCCCAGAATCAGCCTATTGAGATCCACCGTCATCTCCTTCTTACCGACGCACCCCATAGCAATAAAGAGGGCCGCAAGCGACCCTCCCCATTGCATTATGCAATCAAATACTGTGTTTTACATCAAGCCATCGATGAACGGTAGCTTAGGCGCTGTACTTGTTTGCCTCGCCGAAGGTGCCGGCCTCGACAATCCAGCCGTCCTTCATGATGACGTCCATGTTGTCGGTGTTGAGCACGTGGATGTCGGCGGCGACGTCACCGTTGACGACCAGCAGGTCGGCGCACTTGCCGGCCTCGATGGAACCGGTCTCGTCCTCGATGTGGCACATCTTGGCACCGTTGAGGGTAGCGCAGGTGATGGTCTCGACCGGGGTGAAGCCGATCTTGTCGACGAACTCGTACATCTCCTCGATGGAACAGGTGCCGTACGGGGTGACGAAGGAGAAGGAGTCGGAGCCGATCGTCATGACGACGCCGCGCTTCTTGGCCTCGCGCAGGCAGTCGTAGTTGCGCTGCAGCTCCTTCTCGACCAGGGTGCCCTCGTACTTGTCGTGCAGCTCGGGGACGTAGACGGGCGGATAGGTGGCGTACCAGGTGGGCAGGAAGGCGATCGTCGGAGTGAAGAAGGTGCCCTGCTCGGCCATGAGGTCCATGGTGCGCTCATCGATATCGAAGCCGTGAATCAACTGCTCGCAGCCAAAGCGAACGGAATCGTAGGCAGCGGCGTGGTTGTTGTAGCAGTGGCTCCACACGGGGATGCCAACCATCTTTGCCTCTTCGACCACGGCCTGAATCTCCTCGGAGCAGTAGTGCTGGTCGCGGCCGGAGTCCCAGCGCCAGATGCCGCCACCGGTAGCCCAGATCTTGATGGCATCGGGGTTCTCGCGCAGGCGGTGACGGACGGCCTTGCGCAGATCCCAAGGACCGTCGACCTGATCGCCCCAGGGGTGCGATTCCTTGTTGAGCTCCTGGCTGCAGTGGTGGGAGTCGCCGTGGCCGGCAACGCGGCAGAAGCCAAGGCCGGTGGCCAGAACGCGCGGGCCCTTGAAGACGCCCTTGTCGATGCAGTCACGGATCTGGATACCAAAGCGGCCGATCTCGCAGACGGTGGTGAGGCCGTGGGTGAGGCAGTCGTAGGCCTGCTTGACGGCGACGGCCTGCTTCTCGAGGAGCGGCTGCATGACCCAGTCAGTGTCATCGTCGGTCAAGTTGCCCGAGAAGTGCAGGTGGGTGTCGATCAGGCCGGGAAGGACGGTCTTGCCGGCGGCGTCGATGACCTCAACGCCCTCGGGAAGGTCCTGCATGGCGCCGGCGTACTCGATCTTGCCGTTGTCGTCGACGAGAACGAGGGAGTTCTCGACCGGCTCGGCGCCGGTACCGTCGATGAGCTTGCCGCCAACGATTGCATACTTAGTGGACATGGTTCCTCCTTATGGATCCATATAGTGGGCGAGGCCGTGTTGGGTTAAGGCCTCACAAAGCTACCCAAGTGGCGCCGGGTTCGGTGCGCGGAAGAGAGGGTCCCGCGCACCTGATCCGCCCCGGCTCGGCGTTACTTTTTGCGGGAATTGGTGAAGGCCATGAGAGCCAGGCCGACGGCCAGCCAGCCGATCACGATGCTCCACTCCACCATGTTGAGAGAGGCGGGAGAGAACGGAATCACGAGCAGGCCGATGATGATGGCGCAGGCAGCGATAGCGAGGCCGATGCCAAACTTGCCGCCGGGCACCTCGTAGGGACGAGGCAGGTCGGGCTCGGTGAAGCGCATGCGCAGGCAAGCGAGGGCGACCATACCGCAGGAGAAGATGAAGGCGAGAGCCGACACGTTGGTCAGAGGGATGAGCATGTTCTTGCCCAGGAACGGACCGACGACGGTGATGACGCCCAAGACGACGCAGGCAAGCTTGGGAGCGCCGGACTTGGGGTCGACCTCGGCGAACTGCTCGGGCAGCTGGCCCTTGCGGCCCATGGCGAGCATGATGCGGCTCGTGGCGCCGTAGAAGGAGTTCATCGGGCCCATGGGTCCAAGCGTGGCGATGACGAGCATGGCCAGGTACAGGAGCATGTTGATGCCCTTGAGGCAGGCAAGCGCGGGAACCGGGCTCTTAACGAACTCATGCCAGTCGAGGATGGTGCCGAACGAGTAGATGCAGACCATGTAGAAGCCGCCGGCGGCCAGCAGGGCCAGGGAGATGATCTTGCCGAACTTGTTCCAGTTGAGGCCCTCGGCTGCTTCCTCAGCCTGCTGAGGAATGGTGTCGAAACCGGCATAGAAGAACGGAGTCAGAACCAGGACCGACACGATGCCGGCGAACAGGCTGGTGCTCTCGGTAGCGGCCTTGCCGCCGCCAGCGCCGGCGACCTGGGAGAACACGGGCATGGCGTTGTCCGGCGAGCCGGTGAACAGCGAGACGCCCATGGCGAGCAGCATGCCGCAGAGCAGGGCCTTGGTCAGGAAGGCCTGGAGTTTGGCAGCCGAGCTGGCGCCGCGGAAGTTGAGGAAGATGACGTAGACTGCAAAGCCGAGCGCGATCAGCGTCGGGAACAGGTAGACGTCGGCCCCCAGTATGGTGTAGAGTTTGACGGCGCGCAGCCACTCAAGGCCGGGCAGGCTGCCGAACATCTCGGACACGAGGGTCGAAATGGCGATGGCCTCCCACGGGCACAGGATGCCGTTGCCCAGGGCCAAAAGCCATCCGGTGATGTAGCTCAGCGTACGGCCAAAGCTACGATCGACATACTCGACGATGCCGCCCGAGATGGGGATAGCAGCCGTGAGCTCACCGAAAACAGCTCCGACGGGCACGAGGAAGATTGCACCCAAGAGGAATGCGATCATAGCGGGAACGGGACCGCCGCCCACGACCATCCAGTCGCCGACCTGCAGAACCCAACCGGTACCGATGATGGCACCAAAGCCGATGGTGAAGAAGTTCCAGAGCGAAAGCGTTTTCTTCATGCCGCCGTTATCCTCGACTGCAACTTCTGCGTTCTTGTCCGCCATTGTTCCCCTCCTTTCCTGTTTGACGCCCTTGGCGTCACCCCTTGCGCGGTCCGTTTTGCCGCGCGCTTTTATTCCATGGCTTTAAGATACGGCCTTGGCACAGCAGCGCCGCTTGTGGCTCGACCGAAGGCAGAACTGCAAAACGAGCGGCGCCGTTTTTGGGACGAACGGCACGGTTTGCCGCTCATTGTTGTCGCCCGTCCGACGGGCGTACGCTCATCGGACGCATATAGAGATGTTTTTGAGGCCGTGTGTTTTGCGCCTTTCGTACCGTTTACCGAGCTTTTGACGCGCGGACCCATTTGTTGCACATCTTTTTTGTAGGATAGACAGGTTATACATGAGACAAGGCGGTACGAATGGCATACGGATACAACGACGGTGATCAACGGCGACAAAGCGTTCGCCTTGCTGGCCGCACCACGCCGACGCCCAGAAGTGCCACGAGCAGCAATCCGCAACGCCCTCAAGAGCAACCCAGGCCTTCGTCTCGGCAGCAGACAAACAGAACACGGCAGAGTGGCCGTCCGAGCACGGGCACAAGCGCACAGCAAGATAGCCGCTTGGGCGCGCGCACTCGACAGCGCCAAGCCGAGGTTCCGCAACTGCGCCGCAACGGCGCACGTCAGCCCGGCAGCCATATCAACCGCTTCTTTTCGCATCCCCAAGGCGGACGCGACGGCAAGCCCTACCGCTCGACATCGTACGTGAATGCCCCCGCCCTGCCGGCTCGTCGGCTTTGCCTCGCACTGTGCTCTATCCTCATCTGTCTGGTCTTTGTGCTTATGAGCTCCTGTATGTCCCACGGCTCGGCCGGTCTCGAGCCCACCGCCGAGGACAAGCTGCTCAAGGCCCCCGTCGCGCCCGGTTATTCTTTCGCCTTTTCGACCCCGCGCTCGCAATGGCAAGCCGGCACGATGCCCCATATCTATCAGATCGACCCTGCATGGTCGGAGCTGCCTTACGCCGGCGGTACCATCCGCCAAAATGCCTGCGGGCCTACGTGCCTCACCATGGTCTATATCTTTAAGACGGGACGCACCGATATGACCCCCGTCAATATGTGCGCGCTTTCCGAGGCAGGCAATTACGCCCCCACCGGTGCAACCGAATGGTCGTTTATGACGAGCGGTGCGTGGCAGTTGGGACTTAACGGAACGGAGCTTCATAACGATCGCGACTCGATGACTCAGGCGCTGCGTTCGGGAGCGCCCGTCATCGCCGCCGTTCGGCCGGGCACCTTTACCAACGTGGGCCACTACATTGTACTTTACGGTATTGACGACGCCGACCAGATTGAAGTCTTCGATCCCAACTCGGCCAGCCGCAGCGCCCGACGCTGGGGCGTCGTAGAGGTCCTCAACGAAGTCGAAGCCATGTGGGCCTACTACTAGTCGTTGGGGACAGACTTAAATGAGTGGTCTCTGGCTGCCCGGAACTGCTGGCACGGAAAATGCATCCCGCTTTGAAGTTCGATAGCGAGATGCACTTTCCGCGCACGGCCTGTTTGGGAAACTACGTTCCACTTTCCGGCAACATTCCGGGATGCATTTTCCGGTTGAGGCCCTCAAGGGAAACCATGTCCCATGTTGGACGCTCATTCTGGGATGCGCTTTCCGCAGTTGATTGATGCGGGCTTTAAGGACTGTTCCAAGCTGCCGGCAGAAAAGGAACGTCCCCAGGTGCCGGGTTTCCGCAGTCATTGGGGACAGACTTAAATGACTAGTCGTTTAAGAACGTCCAATGACTACCCACAGAATGAGGGTCTCATCGGGGACTAGGTAAATAACAAAAGCCCCCGCGGCCGAAGCGGACCGCGGGGGCAACAGACCTGCAAGAGTTAACTCAAGTCCTCGCCATTTGATGCAATGACCTTTTGGTACCAGCAGAAGCTGTCCTTTCGGTAGCGATCGAACGTGCCTTTGCCCATATCATCGGCATCAACATAAACAAAGCCATAGCGCTTCTTCATCTGCCCCGTCGAGGCCGACACCAAATCGATACAGCCCCACGGCGTGTATCCCATCAGGTCAACACCGTCCTCGACAATTGCATCGCGCAGCGCAAGAATATGCCTTCGCAGGTAATCAATATGATACGCATCGTGGACTTTGCCGTCTTCCAGCGCATCGAGTCCGCCCACACCGTTCTCGGCGATAAAGAGCGGAAGATGGTAACGATCGTGGTAGCCGGCAAGCGTCACGCGCAAACCCAGCGCATCGATCTGCCACTTCCAGGCAGTCTCTTTATCCTTGAGGTACGGATTGCGCAACGTCGGGAACACGTTGCCCTCCGCCTTCTCGGCGATCACCTGATCATCGGCGCACACCAAGCGCGAGCAATAGTACGAGAACGAGATGAAGTCGACCGTATGCTCTGCCAGATACTCCGTATCGCCCGGCTCAAAGGGCACGTGAACACCCTCTTTCTCGAGTGCACGCAGCTTCCAAGCAGGATAGGCGCCCGCAGCCATCACGTCTGTGTAGAAGTAGCGGCCGCGGTCCTCCTCATACGCAAGCCATACGTCCTCGGGCGCACAACGGTACGGATAGGTCGCACCGGCAGCGACCATGCAACCCACCTTGTTTGCGGGATCGATCTTGTGCAGAATCTCGACAGCGCGAGCGCTCGCCATAAACATATGGTGCGAGAACGCCGCGGTCACGGCTGCACGGTCACGCTCATCCTCGAGCGTGACACCCGCGTTGAGATAGGACAGCGCCACGCTGTTGATCTCGTTGAACGTAAGCCAATAACGCACGAGGCCCTGGTACGCGCGTCCGACGGTCTCGACGTAGTGCGCATACCGCTCGATCATCTCTCGGCTTTGCCAGCCACCATAGCGCTCGACCAGAGCCAACGGATAGTCGTAGTGCGACAGCGTCACAAGCGGCTCGATTCCATGCTCGCGCAGCGCCTCGAATACCTGACGGTAAAACTCCAAGCCCTCGCCGTTGGGCTCGGTCTCCATCCCTGTGGGAAAAATACGGCTCCAGCAAATTGAAAGACGCAGGCACTTAAAGCCCATCTCGGCAAAGAGCTCGACATCCTCGTGCCAATGATGGAAGAAGTCGTTGCCCCAGCGGCATGGATACAGCCTGTCCGGATCGTCCACGGGCTTTTGCCTGCCAAACATTACATCCCAGCGGTCGGAACCCTGTGGGATCAGGTCGGAGTGCGACATGCCGCGGCCGCCCTCGTTCCAGCCCCCTTCGGCCTGGTTGGCGGCGAGGGCACCACCCCACAAAAAGCCCTCGGGCATACCGGCGGCAGACGTTCTGTCAAAGTAACTCATGCTACTCAGCATCCTCGGCAGAAGCTGCCGCGGCGTTCTCCTGCTCCTGAGCCAGGAGCTGGTTATCGTACACCTTAAAGAACGGGTACCAGACCACAGCCATGACCACGATCAAAACGATCGTAAACACCCAGATGCGCGGGTCGAGGCACTGGACAAAGCCCTGAACGAAGATGGGGAACGTGCCGCTCACCAAGATGTAGAAGTTAGAGACAAGACCCAGTGAGACCGCACCCCAATACAGCAGGGCCGAGATCATGCCGCCTAGCACAAACGGAATCATGAGGATCGGGTTGAAGATGATGGGCGCGCCGAAGATCGCGGGCTCGGAGATACGGAAGAAGCTCGGCACGATCGATGCCCTGCCAAATGCCTTGAGCTGCTGCGACTTTGCCCTAAACGCGCAGAGCGCCACAAAAGAGAACGTATTACCCGTGCCGCCGATGAGGTTGATGGCCAACGACATGAGCGCCGGGTGGAACTCAAGCGGCTGCCCGGCAGCATAGAGCGAGGCGTTGGCGGCAAAGGCGGCAAGCGTGACCGGGGCGGTGATGGGCATTACGATCATGTTGCCGTGGACGCCAAAGCACCAAAACAGCAGCGTCATGAAGCAGATAAGCAGTGCGCCGGGCACAGAGTCAACTGCGACGGAAAGCGGGGCAGCGAGCAGCTTCTCGATAACCGAGGGGATGGACAGCGCGGGATCGATCATCTGGATCAGCAGGTTGCCGCCAAAGAAGATGAGGATGTTGGCGAGCATAGGTACGATGGCGCCAAAGGTTTCGGACAAAAACGGCGGCACGCCATCGGGCATCTTGATGGTGATGCCCTTGGTCTGGCAGAAGCGCGTGACCTCGACGGAGACCAAGGCAACGATGATGGCGGTAAACAGGCCCTGCGCACCCAGATAGGTGCAGGGGACCGCCTGGAGCACGGACTCGTCAGCAAGCTGGTAGTAGGACGACGGCGCCGCGGCGATCAGGAACATCACCAGCGAGGTCATGCCGGCGTTAAGCTTGGGCATCTTGTAGGTGCCCGCCAGGTTATAGGCGATTGCGAACGTCACGATCACCGACAGTATGCCCATCGTCATGTTGAAGGGAATGAGCAGCGTGAGCTTATTGGCCGTGGCAAAATCGAGCCAAGGGCCAAAGACGGACCAGAACCCGCCCTGCGCCACCAGGTCGGCCGTGACCGGCGGGTTGGCGAGGATCATAAAGACGGCAGATACCAAGATGAAGCTGATCGCGCTCATAAAGCCCTTTTGCATGGAGGCAAAGTGGCGCTCGGTGCCGCAGAAATTGGCGATAGGGGTCAGTTTTTCCTGAAGCAGGGTCATGAACTTCTCCATGGTTGCCTCCTAACCCAACAGCGACTGGGCGAGTGCCAGCACGTTGGCGGCGTTGCCCATGCCGTAGTCCTGTGCGGGGATGACCGCGGTCGGCTTACCGCTCCCCTGCTTGACGGTGTTGAGCTGGTAGGACACCTGCGGCCCCAAGAGCAGCACGTCATAATTGGCGCACGTCTCCTGATACTCGCCGATACCCACCGCATCGATATCGAGCTCGATGCCGTTTTGCTCCGCATATTTCTCGAGTTTCTTCATCAGAATGCTTGTAGACAGACCAGCTGCGCAAACAAGAAGGATCTTCATAAGGGATTCCCTTCGCATTGATTGGTTGGATAGTCACCGCACGCCGCTAGGCGTTCTTGGTTGCAGTGCGCTCATACAGGCAGATCAGCTCCTGCACGAGCTCCTGAGCAAGCATGGAGCACATGAGGTGGTCCTGAGCATGGACCAGCAACACATCCACCGACAGATGCTCGCCCGCTGCCTCAGTCGAAAGCAGCTGCGTTTGGATGTGGTGAGCCTTGATTCCCGCATCCTTTGACTGCTTCATGAGTTTGGCGGCGGCGTCAAAATCCCCCGCCTTTGCCTTTTCAAGGGCTTCGAAGGCAAGGCTGCGTGCCTCTCCCGCTGCAGCGACCAGCTGAAACGAAACCATCTCGGTTCCCTGATCGTCCATAACGGTCTCCTCTCCCGTGATGTTTGGTTTGTACTTGAATATTCGAAACGCCTATCTCCCGCCCGCAATCCTCGAGGTTTATTGCAGGTAGACTGACAGGGTCATCGACAAAAGAAGTCTTAAGCCGTATGCGCTTGCACAAGCGCCATCAGCTCATGCCAGGACCGGCGCTCGCGTAGGCGCTCGACCCCCTGGCGGTCCATAAAGATCTCGGCGAGCAGTGAGCTCAAGATCCGCGCCTCATCGCCGCCCGACCGGGCAAACGACACCATAAAGACGATATCGACCTCATGGCCGTATTCGTCCCAAAGAATGGGATGTTCGAGCAGGCCCACGGTAACAAAGGCCTCGGCGCTCAAGGGATGCATCCCATGGGGCATGGCTACCCCATTGCCAAACGAGGTGGCGCTCGCGCTCTCGCGCTCGGCGACCTCTTGGGCAAACTGGGCATCGACACGGCCGCTCTCGACGGCGCGCTCGGAGAGATATCGGAGAACGGCCTGCTTCGACGACGCCTCAACGCGGTTGAAGAACAGGGCACGGCTAAAGAAAGAGCTCACGGAGTCCGATTGCGCAGTGTCGTCGCTCAGCACCTTGCGGATAGCGTTGACATCGCTCGTCTCCAAGAAGAAATCGGCCTCGCGGACGGGCACGGGCAACTTGACGTTGAGCGGCACCGTTGTGAACACGTAGTCGATATGCGAAAAATCGAACGTTCCCACGCGGGCGACATCGCATGTCTCAATCGAATCGATATACATGCCAAACTGCTTGCGGTACTGGTGCTCGAGCATACGGGCGCTTCCCGCTCCCGAGGCGCACACGATCAGGATGCGTTTGCGACGCGGCTGGTCGGCTTGCTGCTCGAGGGCCAGGGCAAATGCCATGGCGATGTAGCCGAGCTCTTCATCAGAGGGCTGGCTGCCAAAATGACGCTCGAGTACCTGCGAGGTGCCAGCTGCCATCGAATAGGCCAACGGAAACCTCGTCTTGATATCGGACAGCATGGGGTTATCCATATGCATGTGATATTCAAGGCGATAGCCCAGAGGGCCGATATGCCGAGCAAGGTTCATGCGAAGTTCAAGATCGCCGCTAAAGTCAAACCTAAACTCATCGTTGACCGCACGTACCATCTCGGAAGCAATCTCCCACATCTCGTCCGAGATAACGGCAGAGCCCTTCTCGGGCACGCCCGTGCCCCTGCCGAGCAAATGGATTGCGATAAAGGCAACCTCTTCTCGGGGCATGCTCACGCCCAGGGCATCCTTGATGTTTGCGGCAATCTGGAAAGCCGCGGCGTATTCGCGCGTTCCCTCCAGTTTTTGAACGTCCGATTCTGCAGCTGGGACATAGCAGCCCTGCTCGATGCGGCCAAGAGCAATGTAAAGATGCATGATGAGATTGCGGGATGCCAGCGAGCTCACCGTGACGGGCGAGGCCGTCAGAGCATCGTCCACACATGCGGCGATGGCCCGCAGGCGCTCGGCGAGCTTTGCATCGTCGGTGTCGGGCAACACGGGCCTCACCAGCGAGGCCAGGCACAGGCGCCGCTGCGACTCCCCGCCCGCAACGCGGATTCCGTAGCGTGGGCGCTTTTCGAGCGTTAAGTCAAATTGGGCGAGTTTCTGCTCTACCAGACGCATGTCATTGGACAGAGTTCGCGCCGAAACGTAGAGTAAATCCGCATACTCCTCAATCGTCACCCACTGGGACCGCATGAGGAGGTCGTTAAGAAGGAAGGACACACGGCCGTCGCGCGTATCAGGAATGCCCGGATGGGCCAGAGCCGCACCGTCTAGCAAGCGAGCAAGCTCATCTGCACGTGCAACATCGATACGATACTGCCCCTTGCTGCCAACGATGCGTGCAACCCCTGCAAGGTTGTCGTTTGCGCGATGGATATAGTTTCTCACGGCGCGCTCGCTTACCTCGAGACGCTTGGCAAGTACCGCGACAGCGACAGGCTGAGCGTCCTCGATCATATTTACAAGCTGCTTGACGCGAGCATCCATGTCCTCCTCCTTTCCCTGCGTCTAGTCTAACGCGGTAAAGAATGACACTCCACGTCGCGCTCGTTCCGCCAACTCGGAACAGGTTGCGGGGAGTCCAGCTGAGCTATGGAGAGCCTGGGGAGAGGGCCCGAAGGCAATGCGTCGGTGTGGGATGCGCCTTCCCAGCCATTGGGCAGTCATTGGGGACAGACTTAAATGAGTAGTCGTTGGGTGTTCCTATAGTTTTGTCAACCGTCGGGGCTACTCCCGGTAGGGCACCCGGTCGCGCATCACGGCGTATATCGCCCTGAGCCGCTTCCTCGCGACGGCCTTGAGCGCCCGCCCGCGCCCCATGCCCCGCGCCCTGCAGGCCCGGTAGTACTCGCCGTAGCGCCCCGAGGACCTCACCAGGCTGTTGCACGAGAAGATCAGCAGGGACTTGAGCCTCGCGTCGCCGCGCCTGGACGCCCTGACCGACCTCACCGACGTGCCGGAGCTCCTCACCCTCGGGGCTATGCCGCAGTACGAGGCCAGGTGGTCGTGGTCCGGGAACCTCCCGATGTCGACCGACACCGCGAGCTGCGCCGCGGTCCTCGGGCCGATGCCGGGCACGGTGAGCAGCTCCAGCCACCGCCGGTCCGACAGGTCGACCGCGGCCTCGAGGGCCGGGCAGGACTCGAGCAGCACCGCGCGCAGGCGGTTCTTGTCCCTGGTCGCGCAGGCGACGACGTGGTCGCGCTGCGACGAGAGGGCGCGGGCGGCCTCGAGGGCCTCGCCGCGGCCCGGGACCCCCGACAGGGAGTCCGGCACGCCCAGGGCGGTCCGCGCGATCACCGCGGCGTCGCGCTCGTCGGTCTTGGCCTCGCCGGCGAACAGGCCCGCGGCGCGGCTGGCGGCGAGCCCGGGCAGGTAGGCGACCCCGAGCCCCGCGGCGCGGGCCCGCCTCACGGCGAGGGACCCTATGTTGCGGAACTGGTCGACGACGACGAGCGTGCCGGCGGGCGCGGAGGCGAACAGCGCGTCGAGCTCGGCCTCCCTGTTGCGGACGGGGGCGCTGGCCAGCACCTCCCCGTCGCGGTCGATCAGGCAGGCCCAGTGCGACGACTTGCCGACGTCCAGGCCGAGCACGGCCGCGGGCCTGGTCGATGGCGCTTTCACGGTGGTATCCTTCCGGTAGTCGTTCGACCGGATGGCCTCCCCCTCGGCACTCACATTACCAGCCGCGGCACCTGCCCGGCACTTTCCTATCAGCCGTCGGGGGCGGCGCGCCCCGCGCCGGCAGCACCCAACAGGCCCTCTCGGGGGCAGGGACGTTCGGCCGTGCGCGGGCGCCCGGTCGGCGGCCCGTTCTGGGCGCGCCTCAATCGTAGCCCGAGATGGTCCCAGGCTGACAATTTCGACTGTAATGGACGTTCTTGTTTGGCTAGTCGTTTAAGAACGTCCCCAATGACTATTAAGGACTGTCCCAAGCTGCCGGCAGGAAAGGACCGTCCCCAAGTGCCGGGTTTGTCCCCAATGACTAGGTGAATAGCAAAAGCCCCGCAGCCGGAGCGGACTGCGGGGCTCAGGAAGAGAGGCTAGTTTGTGGGCGCTTTGCCTGGCGCCCACGAGAGAGGCAACAGAGTAGAGACTACTCGTGGATGCGGGTACCGGAGAGGCCGGCCATGGTCTCGGCGGCCTTGTCCAGAGCGCCGATGATGCAGGTGCGGCCCTTGCGGGAACGGGCGAACTTGATGGCAGCGCGGACCTTGGGCTCCATGGAACCCTTGCCGAACTGGCCCTCGTCGGCCAGGCGCTCGGCCTCGTCGGCGGTGAGGTCCTCGAGCTCCTCCTGGTTGGGCTTGCCGAAGTTGATGGCGACATGCTCAACGGCGGTCAGCAGGAACAGAACGTCGGCGTCGCAGTCCTCGGCCAGCAGCTCGCCGCCCAGGTCCTTGTCGATGACGGCGGGAACGCCCTTGTAGCAGCCCTTGTTCTCGTAGTCGCGGACGACGGGGATGCCGCCGCCACCGCAGGCGATGACGATGAACTCGTTGTCGAGCAGGTTGAGGATGGAGTCAGCCTCGACGATCTTCTTGGGATCGGGGGAAGCGACGACGCGACGCCAGCCGCGGCCGGAATCCTCGACGAAGACCTTGGAGGGATCCTCGGCCATGAACTCCTTGGCCTGCTCCTCGGTGTAGAAGGGGCCGATCGGCTTGGTCGGGTTCTTGAACGCGGGATCGTCGGGGTCGCACTCGATCTGGGTGACGACGGTGGCGGCGTGCCAACGCTTATAGCGCTTGTGCATCTCGCGGCCGATGCCCTGCTGCAGGTGATAACCAATGTAGCCCTGGGACATGGCGCCGCACTCGGGCAGCGGCATCTCGGGGGTACCGATGGCATCGTGGGCAGCGGCGAAGGCGTTCTGGATCATGCCGACCTGTGGGCCGTTGCCGTGGGTGATGATGATCTCGTTGCCCTGCTCGATGAGACCGAGGAGAGCGTGGGCGGTGTTGCTCACGGCCTCGATCTGCTCGACGGGGTTGTTGCCGAGGGCGTTGCCGCCAAGGGCGACGACAATACGATCGGGCTTGCCAAGAGGCTTAGACATTGCTGGAATCCTTTCTGTAAAAGGCCTACAACCCATTAATAACCCGCGTCCGTGCGATACGCGAGTTTATTAAGGTTTATATTCTCTTTATCGCTCATTTTATTCATTTTGAAAATAGCGGAACGGTGAACGGTCGTTTTTATCCGCTCAGCGTACAGAACCCCAGCTCAAGCATATCTACGCCATTTACGTGCAACTTTATTTTAATAGAGCAGGGATTAGACCAGATTATGCAAACTATATCTTTGCTAAACACAAAACAGACAGCGCAATATCTTACTCGCACTATACGAGATTCTATGCACTTATAAGTCGAGTATGCACCCCTGCAAAAACAAGGGGCTTTTCATCCAGCATAAGGAATAAAGAAGGGCTCCGAAAAGGCGGCAACAGCCAAGTCCCCCATCCATCCCCAAAGTGGCGCGAGGTTTCGCGGCAAAACCACGAAACGGCGAAGGAGACGGAATACCCGACCAACCACATCCGTCATCCGCCCACACAATCCGAGGACGTAGCCGTAGCAGGATCTGAGGGCTAACCTTCGCGGACACTCCGCAGGACGAAAGAACCCCCGCCGCACGTAATGCGCAGCAGGGGTTCTTTCATGTCCGAGGACGTCCGCGAAGGTTAGCCCTCAGGTCCTGCGGTGGGAGACTTAGGCCTCGTTGTACACCGTCTTGAGCTTCAGCAGGTGCTGATAGCGGTCCATAGCGGCCTGCTCGTTCTCCTTGAAGAGCTCCTCGGCGCGCTCGGGGAAGGAACGCGTCAGCGAAGCGTAACGGGCCTCGTTCATCAGGAACTCCTGATAACCGCCCGCGGGCTCCTTGGAATCGAGCGAGAACTTCTTGCCGGCAGCAGCCTCGGGGTTGAAGCGGAAGAGGTTCCAGTAACCGCACTCGACAGCCTTCTTCATCTCGGCCTGGCAGTTCTGCATGCCACCCTTCTTGATGGAGTGCATCTCGCAGGGGCTGTAGCCGATGATGAGGGACGGGCCGTCGTAGGCCTCGGCCTCGTGGATGGCCTTGAGGGTCTGAGCGTTGGCGCGGGCCGTCTTGCTGAGGTTTGCAGTGTCGCAGTTGGTGTGTCGGTTGATCTGGTTGCGCACCTGTTTGACCGCTTTTTGCGCTTTGATCTGTGCTGCCGCATTCGCTGCCCCCATAAAGGCCAGAATGCGCTCCACATTGGCGCTGTTCTTGACATAGATGAGGTTCACACCGTTCCGGCGAGTACGATGCGGTGCAAATTCATGCTCCGCCAGCAACGCTTCAAAATCCTTGGCCAGATTGGTGCGGCTGGTCAAAAACTCAATATTATATTCTTTTTGTGGATCGATCACCGTTCCACTGCACAAAAAAGCTGCGCCAATGTACGCACTGACGCAGGTCTGACAGCGGATCAGGGCGGGGTCGATCTGCAGGCTCGTCTCGCTGCCGGTGGTGCCGAACAGTTCATGCATCCGCGCCACCTGTTCCGGCTCCCGGATGTTGAACTCATACAGTACGCCGCTGGGGCGCTGCTTTTCCAGAACGTCCCCCTGCACCCCGCAGCGGGCAAAAAGTTCCCGGGCCAGCTGCACTGTGTGGGGCTGCTCGGTCTGGAGCACCAGCCCCCCTTTATCAAAATATTTGGCAAAGCAGGCAAAGCCATACGCTGCCGCACGCACGCAGCAGTCCTTCTGCAGGCTGCGTTGTGCGATCTCCTCCCGTGCACGGGATGCAAAGCTCATAGTGGTTCCTCAATTCTGGTCAGCGCATGGCATCGCGGTGCTGGACACCCGGCTCGTAGCCGAGGGATGTGCAGTACTCCGCGATCTTGCGCGCAAAAGTAATGGAGCGGTGCTTGCCGCCGGTGCAGCCCACCGCGATGGTCAGCTGACTCTTGCCTTCTTTGACATAGAGCGGCAGTGCCACCTGCAAAAACTGCTCATACCGGTCCAGCAGCTGCTTTG
>CALGZX010000070.1 GCA_937934165.1 uncultured Collinsella sp. | reverse complement strand
CCTCAACGTCAAGCGTATCGTCAACGAGCCGACCGCTGCTGCCCTGGCCTATGGCCTGGACAAGCAGGGTACCGACCAGCGCATCCTGGTCTTCGACCTGGGCGGCGGCACCTTCGACGTCTCCATCCTCGACCTCGCCGACGGCGTGTTTGAGGTTCTGTCCACCTCGGGCGACAACCATCTGGGCGGCGACGACTGGGATCAGCGCGTCATCGACTGGATGGCCGATAAGTTCCAGCAGGAGAACGGCGTCGATCTGCGTCAGGACCCCATGGCCCTGCAGCGTCTGAAGGAGGCTGCCGAGAACGCCAAGAAGGAGCTCTCCGCGGCGCAGCAGTCCACCATTAACCTGCCGTTCATTACCATGAACCAGTCCGGCCCGCTGCACCTCAACTACACGCTGACCCGTGCCGAGTTCGAGAAGATCACCCGCGACCTGCTCGAGCGCTGCAAGCAGCCTGTCACCAACGCCCTGCGCGACGCTAAGCTCAAGCTCTCCGATCTGACCGAGGTCATCCTCGTCGGCGGCTCCACCCGTATGCCCGCTGTCCAGGATCTGGTCAAGACCATGACCGGCAAGCAGCCCAACATGTCCGTGAACCCCGATGAGGTCGTTGCCGACGGCGCTGCCGTCCAGGGCGGCGTGCTCACCGGTGACGTCGAGGGCATCCTGCTGCTCGACGTAACCCCGCTGTCGCTGGGCGTTGAGACCATGGGCGGCATCATGACCAAGATGATTGACCGCAACACCACGATCCCGACCTCCAAGACCGAGGTTTACTCCACTGCAGCCGACAACCAGACCAGCGTCGAGATCAACGTGCTCCAGGGCGAGCGCGAGCTTGCCCGCGACAACAAGTCGCTCGGTAAGTTCCAGCTGACCGGTATCCCGGCTGCCCGCCGCGGCGTGCCGCAGATCGAGGTCACCTTCGACATCGACGCCAACGGCATCGTCAAGGTTTCCGCTAAGGACAAGGGCACCGGCAAGGAGCAGCAGATCACTATCTCCGGCTCCACCGCTCTGTCCGACGACGAAGTCGATCGTATGGTCAAGGACGCCGAGGCTCATGCCGAGGAGGACAAGAAGCAGAAGGAAGAGGTCGAGGTCCGCAACCAGACCGATAGCCTGTGCTACTCCACCGAGCAGACCCTCAACGAGCTGGGCGACAAGGTTTCCGCTGACGTGAAGTCCAAGGCCGAGGCCGCTATCGCCGACGCCAAGAAGGCGCTCGAGGGCTCTGACGTCGAGGCCATCAAGGCCGCTGGCGAGTCCCTGCAGTCTGTGGCCTACGAGCTGGCTCAGGTTGTCTACGCCGACGCTCAGCAGCAGACCGACGGCGCCGCCGGTGCCCAGCCTGCCGACGATGACGTTGTCGACGCCGACTACGAGGTTGTGGACGACGAGGACAAGTAATCATGTCCGCCCGTAAAGCTCGCACGGAGGCGGCTGCCGCTGGCGCCGCCCCCGTTGACTCTGAGGAGAAGGACGTGAAGATTCCCGTAGAGGCCGTCGACGATACCGAGGTCAACGAGACCGAGGCCGCCGAGGCTGCCGAGAACCAGGTAGAGGATTCCAACAAGGAGGCGACGATGACCGAGGACGAGATGGTGGAAGCCGCTATCCGCGCCGGTGAGGAAGCCGCCGACAACGACTTTAAGCTCAAGTTCGAGCAGGCCCAAAAGGAGCTTGCCGACGTGCGCAACGAACTCGATGCTGCGGCAGAGGCTCAGAAGGCCGCCGAGGACAAGGCAAAGGACGCCACCGAGCGCACCGCCCGTCTGCAGGCCGATTGGGAGAACTTCCGTCGCCGCACCGCCAACGAGCGCATCGCCGAGCGCGAGCGCGCGACCGAGAAGCTCGTCACTGCGCTGCTGCCGGTGGTTGACGATATCGAGCGTGCAATCGACCATGCCCGTAGCCAGGAGCTTTCCGACGATTTTAAGCAGTTCGTCGATGGCGTTGACGCGGTGCATGCCAAGCTGCTTGATGTGTTTGCGCACGAGGGCGTTGAGCCCATCGACCCCAAGGGCGAGGCGTTCGATCCGCTCGAGCACCAGGCCGTGGGGCGTGTCGAGGACGCATCGCAGTACGACGAGACCGTCAACGACGTGTACCAGAAGGGCTACCGCATGGCGGACCGCATCCTGCGCTCCGCGATGGTGACGGTGACCTACGGTGGCGATAAGCGCCCCGCACCGGAGTCCGAAGCGGCGCCCGAGGATGCCGCGGCCGATACGGCCGAGAGCGCCGAGGAGTAATTGAGAAGGGCCCCGGGGCAACACCCGGGGCCCTTTTAACCTTGACCTGCCATTTGGGGACGGGGTAGAAATGGCAGATTTCGTCTCTTGACAAGGCGCCGCCATGTGCACGCGCATGTGCGTCGCCGTTGTCAAGAGTGCGAGTATGAGTAAATCTGCCATTTCTACCCCGTCCCCAAATGGCAGGTACTAGAGGAGAGGAGCTACGATGGCTGCAGGCAAAACCTTCTATGACATCCTGGGCGTATCCAAGAGCGCCTCCGACAAAGAGATCAAGAGCGCGTTTCGCAAGCTCGCGCAAAAATATCACCCCGATGCCGGCGGCGACGAGGCCAAGTTCAAGGAGATCAGCGAGGCCTACGAGACGCTTTCGGACGAGAAGAAGCGCAAAGAGTACGACCAGATGCTCATGTTCGGCGGCATGCCGGGCGCGGGCGGCGCGTATAGCGGTGGCTACGGCGCCGGTGCCAGCGCGAGCGGCTGGGGCGACATCTTCGACAGCATCTTTAGCGGCAACGGCGCCTGGGGCAGCGATTGGGGCTCGGGTTTTGCCGGGGCCGCGGGCGCTGCCGGTGCGGGCGCGGGCCGCAACCGCGCGCGCAAGGGCGGCGACCTGTCGCTGACTGTCGACGTAACGGCCGAGGACGCGTTCCGCGGCGTGACGCACAAGGTCACCTATCGCATTCCCTCGACGGGCGAGCAGCAGACCATCACGGTCTCGGTGCCCGCGGGTGCGGTCGACGGCGGCAAGTTGCGTTACAAGCGCCGTGGCGAGTACGGCGTTGCCGGAGGCGAGCGCGGCGACCTGGTCGTGACCACGCATGTGGAGGAGCATCCGCTGTTTAAGCGCAAGGGTGCCGATGTGACCATGGAGGTGCCGATCTCGGTCTACGAGGCGGCGCTCGGCTGCACGGTGGATGTGCCCACGCCCGGTGGTGCGACGGTTCGTCTGAAGGTGCCCGCTGGTACCCAGACGGGCAAGAAGTTCCGCTTTAAGGAGATGGGTGCGCCCGACGTTAAGCATCGCGGCCGCACGGGTGCGCTGCTCGTCGAGATCAAGGTGCAGGTTCCCGCGAACCTGTCCGACGATGAGCGCGATGCCATGACCAAGCTGCGCGAGGCCGACACGCGCGATTATCGCGAGAAGGTCAACCGTTACAAGGCGACGTACTAGGGCGGTCGTGGCGCACGCCCGCGCCCGCGGGCTTATGATGGACGATAACGAGACGGAAAGGGGTCAGGTAGCATGGCCGAGGACAATAGGAACAAACCGCTGTATATGATCAGCGTGGCGGCCGAGCTGACCGGCATGCACCCGCAGACTCTGCGCGTCTACGAGTCCAAGGGCCTGGTGAATCCTCAGCGCTCGGGCGGTAACACGCGCCTGTATTCGCGTGCCGATATCGAGCGTCTGGAACTCATCAACCAGCTGACCGACGAGGGCATCAACCTCGCCGGCGTGGTGCGCATCCTCGATATGAAGGAGCGTGCTGAGGAGCGCGAGCGCGAGAACGAGAAGCTCCGCGCTCGCGTGCGCCAGCTCGAGGAAGAGCTACATGAGTACAAGATGCAGAAGAAGATTACCGCCCTGGCCCCGCGCGATGGCTCGGTTAACCCCGAGCAAGTCATGCGCAAGCTTTTGGGCGCCGGCGGGGATCTGTAGTTACGCGGTTTTACCAAACCGCGTAACGGCTCGACGCTGCGCGACGTCCAGAGCGACAATTTGTCCTTCAAAAGGCGAGGCATGACCAGAAGGTCTATGCCTTGCCTTTTTCATGCCAACTTGTTCGCTCTGGACGTCGCTCGCTGTCCGCGCCAAAACATCGGCGTTGTTATGGGTAGTCATTGGGGACGTTCTTAAATGACTAGTCGAAAGGGACACTCTTGCACCAAATCTGCCGGCCCACGCCGGGCTCGTCCTTTACTTTACCGAGATAAAGTGAACGCGCAGATTCGTAACCCGCTCGCAACCGTTCTATGGCACGATATTGAACGAATGTATGCTATGCGCCCGAGCCTTTCGGGCAGAGTGGGAGACAGTATGGTTAAGCTGTACGAGGACGGCATCTACCTGCGCGGCGGCAGCGAGGTTGTGCCTGTGGCCGAGGCTGCCGAGCGCGGTATTACGCAGACACCCGAGGATGCCAAGCGTGGCACCATCGCGTATTCGATCCTCCAGGCACACAATACGTCCGGAGACCCCGAGGCGCTCAAGATTCGCTTCGATGCCATGGCGAGCCACGACATCACCTTTGTCGGCATCATCCAGACGGCGCGCGCCTCGGGCATGGAGCAGTTCCCGCTGCCTTACGTGCTCACCAACTGCCATAACTCGCTGTGCGCCGTGGGTGGCACCATCAACGAGGACGACCACGTCTTTGGCCTTTCGGCTGCCAAGAAGTACGGCGGCATTTTCGTCCCGCCGCACATCGCCGTCATCCACTCCTTTATGCGTGAGAACTTCGCCGGCTGCGGCAAGATGATCTTGGGCTCCGACTCGCACACCCGCTACGGCGCCCTGGGCACCATGGCCGTGGGCGAGGGCGGCGGCGAGCTGGCAAAGCAGCTGCTGCGTGACACCTACGATGTTGCCTATCCCGGCGTTGTCGCCATCTACCTCACGGGCGCCCCGCGCCCCGGCGTCGGTCCGCACGATGTGGCGCTCGCCATCATCAAGGCCGTCTTTGCCAAGGGCTACGTCAAGAATAAGGTCATGGAGTTCGTGGGCCCCGGCATCGCGAGCATGACGACCGATTACCGCAACGGCGTCGACGTCATGACCACCGAGACCACCTGCCTGTCGAGCATCTGGGCCACCGACGAGGACACGCACGCGTTTTTGGCCATGCATGGCCGCGGCGACGACTACCGCGAGCTCAAGCCCGCCGATGTTGCCTACTACGACGGCTGCGTCGAGGTCGACCTGTCGAGCATCAAGCCCATGATCGCGCTGCCGTTCCATCCTTCCAACGGCTTTGAGATTGACGAGCTCAACGAGAACCTCGAGGACATCCTTCACGAGGTGGAGCTTGAGGCCGCCAAGATCGGTGAGGGCAAGACGCACTTTAGCCTGCTCGACAAGATCATCGACGGCAAGCTACACGTGCAGCAGGGCGTTATCGCCGGCTGCTCGGGCGGCAACTACGACTCCGTGGTCCAGGCTGCCCGCGTGCTCAAGGGCGCCAACACCGGCTGCGGCGAGTTCTCGCTGTCGGTCTATCCCACAAGCCAGCCCGTGGCGCTCGAACTTACGCGCCGTGGCTACATCTACGACCTTATGGAGGCCGGTGCGATCGTGCGCACGGCATTCTGCGGCCCGTGCTTTGGCGCCGGCGACACACCCGCCAACAACGGCCTGTCCATCCGCCACACCACGCGCAACTTCCCCAACCGCGAGGGTTCCAAGCCGGGCAATGGCCAGCTGAGCGCCGTGGCCCTGATGGACGCTCGCTCCATTGCGGCGACGGCTGCCAACGGCGGCGTCCTGACGCCGGCGACCGATCTGCCCGAGGAGACTTGGGACGAGGCCTGCGAGTACACCTTTGACGACGCGCCGTACAAAAAGCGCGTGTACTGGGGCTTTGGCAAGGCGGAGCCTGCCGACGAGCTGGTCGAGGGCCCCAACATCAAGCCGTGGCCCGCGATGGAGCCTCTCGGCGACGATATCCTGCTCAAGGTGTGCTCCAAGATCATGGACCCGGTCACCACGACTGACGAGCTCATTCCTTCGGGTGAGACGAGTTCCTTCCGCTCCAACCCGCTGGGCCTGGCCGAGTTTACGCTCAGCCGTCGCGACCCGGCCTACGTGGGTCGTTCCAAGGAGGTCGACGCCGTGGAGAAGCGCCGCGTTGCCGGCGAGGCCGCAGGCAACCTGGCGGCACTCGATGTCGAGCTTGCGGGCGTGTTTGAGGCACTGGCCGGCGCGGGTGTCGCTGCCGATGCCAAGGCGACCGAGTACGGCTCCATGCTCTATGCCAAGAAGCCCGGTGACGGTTCTGCCCGCGAGCAGGCCGCGAGCTGCCAGCGCGTAATTGGCGGCCTGGCCAACATCGTCCACGAGTACGCCACCAAGCGCTATCGCTCCAACGTGATGAACTGGGGCATGGTGCCCTTCCAGATGGAGGCGGAGCCCAACTTTGAGGTAGGCGACTACGTCTTTGTGCCGGGTATCCGCGCCGCGCTCGATGGCGACCTAAGGGGCATCGCCGCCTACGTGGTGCGCGCCGACGGCACGGTCGAGCAGATTGAGCTCTACATTGCCGACATGACGGCAGAGGAGCGTGCCATCGTCAAGGCCGGCTGCCTGATCAACTACAACAAGTTCAAGGCCGCTGCCGAGTAACTCTGCTGTACGCCCCGGACACACCTTTCCCTCGTGCTCACGCGCTTCGCG
>CALGZX010000069.1 GCA_937934165.1 uncultured Collinsella sp. | reverse complement strand
CGATTGGGCTGCGTCTGATGAGATCACCGACGCCAAGGAATACCTGCATTCGCTGAAGGTCGACCTCTTCGATCAAGAGATCTTCGTCTTTACGCCCAAGGGCGAGGTCATGGCGCTTCGTGCCGGCTCCACGCCGCTCGACTTTGCCTACGCCGTTCACACCGAGGTGGGCAATCACTGCGTCGGCGCTAAGATCAACGGCGCGGTGGCCCCACTCACGCACGAGATCAAGACGGGCGACCGCGTTGAAATCCTGACCAACAAGAGTTCCAAGCCGTCTCGTGATTGGCTCAAGATCGTTAAGACCCCTTCCGCCAAGTCAAAGATCCGCCGCTATTTTGCCGCCGCGACCAAGGACGACGACGCTGCTGCCGGCCGCGATATACTGGCCAAGGACTTGCGCAAGCGCGGGTATGGCATCTCTACGCCGCGATCCACGCGTGCGCTCAACGCCGTGGCGGAGCAGCTGAACTTCAAGCAGCTCGAGGACCTGTTTGCCGCCGTGGGCGCCGGCAAGGTTGCCCCGCGCGCTGTGGGTAACAAGGTCGAGCAAATCTTGGACCCCAAGCCCGAGGAACAGCTCACCAAGGCCGAGGCTATCGCCGAGGTCGTGAAACAGCCGGCCCGAGGCTCCAACCGCAAGCCGCAAAAGCGCGGCAAGAGCGCCAGCAACGGCATTCTCGTCAAGGGCGAGAGCAACAGCGGGCTGCTGGTCCGTCTGGCGCATTGCTGCAATCCGGTGACGGGCGACGATATCGTCGGCTTCATCACGCGCGGCCGCGGCGTTTCGGTGCATCGCGCCAACTGCCCCAACGTCAAGGGTCTTATGGAGCATCCCGAGCGCATGATCGAAGTGGAGTGGGACGGCGCTGCCGACACCCTCTTCCAGGTCGAGATCGTGGTCGAGTGCCTGGACCGCATGGGTCTGCTCAAGGATGTCACCATTGCCATTGGCGATGCGGGCGGCAATATCCTTTCTGCCGCCACCTCGACCAACCGCGAGGGTATTGCAACCCTGCGCTTTATGGTCGAGATCTCGGACGCGAGTGGGCTGGATCCGCTGCTGGCCTCTATCAGCAGCGTTGACTCGGTCTACGACGCGCGCCGCCTGATGCCCGGCGAGGGTGGAGCCCAGCTTAAGCGCCGCGTATAGTCGCGACGAACGTGCCACATTATCGATATTCGCTACACTCGAGGCATCGTTCGATGCCTCGAGTTCTATAGAGAGGAGAGGGACATGAGTGCTGTGTCCTTGGATGTAACTCCCAAGGGATCGGTCGAGATCGAGACGCTCGTAAATGGTCCCATTCAGACCAATAGCTATGCTGCTATTTCGGACAATGAGTGCGTGATTATCGACCCCGCATGGGACGGCGAGCGCTTGGTAGAGCATATTCGAGCCAAGCATCCCGGCGTACGCATGCTTGGTGCCGTATGCACTCACGGCCATGCCGATCATGTTGGTGGTGTTGCCGGCGTGCGAACCACCGTTGGCGAGGGTTGTCAGTATGAGCTGTGTGCTAAGGATGTGGCAGTGCCGCATGCGAACATCGAGGAACAGCGAGCTATGTGGGGCATTGAGACGCCCGACCCTGGGGAGCCGACGCGCCTGCTCGCCGAGGGCGATACTCTCGAGGTGGGCGATATCTGCCTGCAGGTGATCGAGACACCAGGGCATACGCCGGGCGGAATCGTCTTGTTTGCTGCCACCGAGCAGGGGAACATTGCCTTTGTGGGCGACACCCTGTTTCCGGGTGGGCACGGCCGCACCGATCTTTCTGGAGGAGACGAGGCGGCGATTCTGCGCTCGCTCTCCAAGCTCGCCCGGCTTCTCCCGCCCGATACCGTTTGCCTAACCGGCCATGGCGATTCGACCACCATGGCACGCGAGCTCATGCAGAACCCTTTCATGCAGGTGTAGCTTTACAGTCGGCTTCTGAAGCACGAGAAGCGTCCAAACGTCAAGCTATTTTTCCCCAACGGGTCAATTTCGTAGGGCAAACGGTCAAAAAAGTCTGTTTGGACGATATTCGTGAACAAACGAACGTTTATGCTCGGGTGCGCCGTGGTAAAATCACAGGCGTTATCGGAGCAACCTTACAGGAGGTTTCTTTTATGCTCGTCAACGCAGCAGACATGCTCAAGAAGGCCGAGGCCGGCAAGTACGGTCTCGGTGCCTTCAACACCAACAACCTCGAGTGGACCCTGGCTATTCTCCAGGCCGCCGAGGAGGCCAAGTCTCCGCTGATCCTTCAGTGCACCGCTGGTGCCGCTAAGTGGATGGGCGGTTTCAAGGTCTGCGCCGACATGGTCAAGGCTGCCGTCGAGGCCACGGGCGTTACCGTTCCCGTCGCCCTTCACCTCGATCACGGTTCTTACGAGGACTGCTTCAAGTGCATCGAGGCCGGCTTCACGTCCATCATGTATGACGGCTCTCACGAGGAGACCTTCCAGCTTAACCTCGACCGCACCAAGGAGCTCGTTGAGCTTGCCCACTCCAAGGGCATGTCCATCGAGGCCGAGGTCGGCGGCATCGGCGGCACCGAGGACGGCGTGACCTCCAGCGGCGAGCTCGCTGATCCTGCTGAGTGCAAGCAGATTGCTGACCTGGGCGTCGACTTCCTCGCCTGCGGCATCGGCAACATCCACGGCGTCTATCCCGCCGACTGGGCTGGCCTTTCCTTCGAGCGTCTGGGCGAGATCAAGGCCCAGACCGGCGACCTGCCCCTCGTTCTGCACGGTGGCACCGGCATCCCCGAGGATCAGATCAAGAAGGCCATCTCCCTGGGCATCTCCAAGATCAACGTCAACACCGACCTGCAGCTCGTCTTCGCCAAGGGCGTCCGCGAGTACATCGAGGCTGGCAAGGATCAGCAGGGCAAGGGCTTTGATCCCCGCAAGCTCCTCAAGCCTGGTCGCGACAACATCGTTGCCCGCACCAAGGAGCTCATGGAGGAGTTTGGCTCCGTCAACAAGGCGTAAGCGTCGCTAAACTTCCCGCCGGAAGCCCCGTCCCCCTACACTGTTTCCTTTGCGCTCACCTGGCTTCGCCAGAAGTCGCGCCAAGGAAACAGTTTCTGGGGACGGGGCTTCCTTTGTTTAACGCCGCAGGGTTGCGAGGCTGAATTCATTTTTATAGGTACCGTTTATCGGTGTTGAGGGTTCCTTTATTGGGGCTTTCTTTTTATCTCGCTACAATGGACTTCAAGCGTTCTAGTGACTTGGAGTTTTGGTATGGCTGTTATTGATGTGCTGCCTTCTGATGGGAAGGTTATTGACGAGGGCCCTGTTGGTTGCTCTGTTGATGTTTGCTGTGATGATTTTCGCCATCTCGATATTGGACTACCGCCCGAGATTCTTCGTCTTAAGGATGCCGGGTATTTGACGCAGGCTGTTGCTGCTTGCGATCGCCTTTTGGAGCAGAACCCTGAGCCTTCGCTGGCTGCTTGTGTTCGTGCCGAGCGGTATCGCATGCTCGAGACGCCGCTTCATTTTTCGGTGTCGCGTGATCGAGCCATTGCGATGATTCGCGAGGAGTGGCCAGAGTTTACCGAAGAGCAGTTTGACGACCTGATTGATCGTAAGCGTATTGACTGGCGCTTTATCGATGGCGAGCTGTTCGTTCTCGACAACTTCCTTGATTCGCTTCGCGTGTACCCCAAGGAGGTTCCTAGCCTGCGTCCCGATTCTGCGGACGGCATTGCGCTGCGTAACCAGATGCTCAGGGAGATGGAGTCGCAAAACGGGTTGACTCGCGTCATCACGCTTAAGGCATCCGTGTCTGTCCCCGGGGCTCTGGAGGGAGAGACTGTTCGCGCGTGGCTACCCGTTGCCGCCGCCTGTCGTCAACAGTCTCATATCGAGATTCTCGATATGACGCCGGAGGGGAATGTTGCCTCAGAAAACGTTTCGGCTCGTACTGCCTCTTGGATATCTTCGACTGAACATTCATTCTCGGTGACCTATCGCTATCACATCGATGCCGCCTATTGCGATATCTATGGTGGCGCGCTCCCATCGCATCCCTGTATGGACGCGCCACTGCCCGAGGACACCTCCGAGGACCGTCCGCACATTGCGTTCACGCCGTACCTGCGACAGTTGACGGAGCGTGTTATTGACGGGCTCGAGGATCCGCTCGATCGCGCTCGTGCTATCTATGATTACCTGACACAGCATATTGACTATCGCTATCAGCCACCGTACCTGCTTTTGGGATCTATTGCCGATGACTGTGCACACTCGCTCCGCGGCGATTGCGGCGTTATGGCGCTCACGTTTATCACCATGTGCCGCATTGCGGGCGTTCCTGCCCGTTGGCAGAGTGGCCTGTATGTTGCTCCCGATTCGGTGGGGCCGCACGATTGGGCTGAGTTCTATACGCCACAGACCGGGTGGCTTAACGCCGACGTATCGTTTGGTTCCTCGGCACGCAGGATGGGGGAGGAGTGGCGTCGTCGTCACTACTTTGGCAATCTCGACCCGTGGCGTATGGTGGCCAACAATCGATTCCAGGCTGAGCTTGTGCCTGCTTTCGATGGCATGCGTGAGGACCCCTATGACAACCAGATGGGCGAGGCCTCGGTTGACGGACGTGGATGTCGTAAGCGGGAGATGTTGCGCAAGGTTGAGCTTATCGAAATGCTCGAAGTTCCATTTTCGGACTAATCAACAGAAAGCTGTGATAAACTAACTCACGCATTACGTGCCCGAGTGGCGGAATTGGCAGACGCAGGGGACTCAAAATCCACCGTTGGCAACAACGTGCGAGTTCGAGTCTCGCCTCGGGCACCATACATGCAAGTGAGCGTTCAAGGGGGTCAAGGCCCCCTTTTTCGTGCCGAACTCGCGTGAGCGCGCGGAGCGTTAAGCAAACAGGCCTGTGGCCTGTTTGTAGCGGAGCGTGGCGAGGGCGCCATGCGCCCGAAGCCCGGGGCTTCGCGGAGCGAAGGCCCTTCGAGTCTCGCCTCGGGCACCATACATGCACCTGCGCTTCAAGGGGGTCAAGGCCCCCTTTTTCGTGTACGTAATGTGATAACGCGCGGTACGTGTTATTATTCGCAAGGCGTTGTTCCCGCAATGCCCTAAAGAGGAACCCGAGGGTTCCCACCTTTTGGCGCCAATGAGCAGCTGACTGGTCATACAACCTAGATTCCCTTCCTCATACCGAGGATGTCTATGTGTACGACCTGGTTGCAAAGAAGCGCCGGGTTATTTTTTTATGAATGGAGGTAGGGAAAATAGCTAAGTCTGATGACACCCGCATCAACGACGAGATAACTGCATCTTCGTGCCGTTTGATTGGCGTCGATGGCTCTCAGCTCGGCCTGTTCGCCATCCGCGATGCCCAGCGCGTCGCCGACGATCAGGGTCTCGACCTGGTCGAGATCGCTCCCAACGCGGAGCCGCCGGTCTGCAAGGTCATGGACTACGGTAAGTTCAAGTACCAGCAGGCCATGAAGGCCAAGGCCGCTCGCAAGAACCAGTCCAAGGTCGAGGTTAAGGAAATGAAGTTCCGACCCAAGATCGACGTTGGCGATTACGAGACCAAGAAGGGCCACGTTCTGCGTTTCCTCAAGAAGGGCGCACGCGTTAAGATCACCATCATGTTCCGCGGCCGTGAGATGGCTCACCCGGAGCAGGGTCTTAACGTTCTCGAGCGTCTCGCCGAGGATCTCAAGCCTTACGCTACGGTCGAGTCCAAGCCTAAGATGGAAGGCCGTAACATGCTTATGCTGCTCGCCCCGATTAAGGGCGCCTTCGATGAAGATAAAGCGGCAAGCGATACCAAGTAACTAGTGTTCTGTAACCGATTAAGGAGTATTTCATGCCTAAGATGAAGTCCCACAGCGGCACCAAGAAGCGTTTCCGCAAGACTGGTACCGGCAAGCTTATGCGCGCCAAGGCTTTCAAGAGCCACATCCTGAGCAAGAAGTCCACCAAGCGTAAGCGTGGCTTCCGTCAGGAGACCGAGATCGCCGCTGCCGACCGCAAGGTCATCAAGTCGCGTCTCGCCTAAGTTCGCGTTCCCGTTTTTCGTTTTACCGTCTAGGAGTTGATAGAACATGGCACGTATTAAGCGCGCTGTTGCCGCCAAGAAGAAGCGCCGTACCGTTATGCACCGTGCGAAGGGTTACTACGGTGCCGCTTCGCGTACTTACAAGCATGCTAAAGAGCAGGTCCAGCACTCCCTGCAGTATCAGTATCGTGATCGCCGCAACAAGAAGCGCGAGATCCGTTCTCTCTGGATCACCCGTATCAACGCTGCTGCTCGCCTGAACGACATCTCTTACTCTCAGTTCATGCACGGCCTGAAGGTTGCCGGCATCGAGCTCGACCGTAAGGTCCTGGCTCAGATGGCTTACGAGGACATCGAGTCCTTCAACGAACTGGCTACCATCGCCAAGAAGGCTCTCGAGGCCTAATAGATTCTCTTGAATCGCTAGGGGAGTGTCGCGCTGTGCGCGGCGCTCCCTCTTTTTATCTAAGGCGCTGGTTTATATAGCAAAAGCGCGGGTAGATAGACACTTACAGGTGACCGATATTTATATATCTCTTAACCGAAGGGTCATCATCTGATACGTGCAGTATTGCTGCACCAGCCTTTCTATTACTTATATAGGAAGCGATATATTGTGTAGGAATTGTGAAGAGTGGAATTGACGTCCCACATCGCTTCGCGGTCTGGCAATATATCTCCTTGCCGCGCGGCCCGGTGGAACCGGATGGACCGCAGAGCGTGCACCTTGAGAACCGGATACTGCGAGGATGGACACTTCAAGTGTCGCATCC
>CALGZX010000068.1 GCA_937934165.1 uncultured Collinsella sp. | reverse complement strand
CAAATGATGGCCGATGACATGAAGCGCAACGGCGGCTTTATCCCGGGAGTGAAACCGGGCAAGCAGACCGTGAACTACATCGATACCATCATGACGCGCATTACGCTCCCCGGCTCCATCTTCCTTGCCATCGTGGCCATTCTGCCCGCCCTGGCGATGAAGTTCCTGGGCATTCAGCAGGCATTCGCCTACTTCTACGGAGGTACGTCGCTGCTGATCATGGTCGGCGTGGTGCTCGACACTCTGAAGCAGATAGAGAGCTACCTGCTGATGCGTCACTACGACGGTCTGATGAAGACGGGCCGTATCCAGGGACGCCATTAGTCGTTTGACAAAGAGTTCTTAACGCAAGACAATGATCTATCTGAAGACAGACGAGGAGATCGAACTGCTCCGCGAAAACAACATCCTGGTGTCGAAGACGCTCGCCGAAGTGGGCCGCCACATCCGGCCGGGCGTTACGACCAAGGAGTTGGACCGCATTGCCGAGGAGTTTATCCGCGCGCACGGAGCCGTTCCCGCATTCCTCGGGTACGAAGGATATCCCGCATCGTTGTGTATCTCGGTCAACGAGCAGGTTGTTCACGGTATCCCATCCTCGAAATGCGTCCTCAAGGAGGGCGACATCGTTTCGGTCGATTGCGGTACGTTTATGAAGGGGTTTGTTGGTGATTCGGCATATACGTTTGCCGTGGGAGAGGTTGCCGAGGAAGTACGGCAGCTCATGGAGGTCACCAAAGAGGCTCTTTATAAAGGTACGGCGCAAGCCAAGGCCGGGAATCGCGTAGGCGACATCTCGGCAGCCGTACAGGCATATGCCGAAAGTTTCGGCTATGGCGTGGTGCGCGAGCTGGAGGGACACGGTTTGGGTCGGAAAATGCACGAAGACCCCGGCGTCCCCAATTACGGTGCGCGCGGCAGAGGCCCCCTTCTCAAGGAGGGAATGGTCATCTGCATCGAACCCATGATCAACATGGGGACCAAGGCGGTGGTTTTCGAGCAGGATGGCTGGACGGTC
>CALGZX010000067.1 GCA_937934165.1 uncultured Collinsella sp. | reverse complement strand
GACGTGATCTTGGGCAACATCGACCCTGACATGCTCACAGCATGCGAGCATCTCCAGCTGTTGCAACTGCAGACCGCGGGCTATGACGATTACTTGGCCGCCGGCACCGTGCCAGCCGACGCTAAGCTTTCCTGCTCGGTGGGCGCCTACGGCCAGGCTGTGAGCGAGCACATGTTTGCCATGGTCCTTTCCATGATGAAGCGCCTGCCCGGCTATCACGACTTGCAGCGCGAGCATCGCTGGGAGGATTTGGGGCCGGTCACCTCGCTCAAAAGCGCCAATGTGCTGGTGCTGGGCGCGGGCGATATCGGCGGCCACTTCGCCACGCTCTGCCGCGGCATGGGCGCGCACGTCCGCGGCATCAAGCGCCATCCGCTCGTCTACCCCATTGTGTTTGAGGACATGGACGGCATGGACGCCCTATCCGAGCGCCTGGCCGAGGCTGACATCGTCGCATCCTTTATGCCCAGCACACCCGAGACCCGCGGCCTGGCGAACGCCGAGTTCTTCGCCGCGATGAAACCGGGCGCCTTCTTTGCCAACGGCGGCCGCGGCGATCTTGTGGTCGCCGACGACTTGGTTGCCGCCTTGGAGTCGGGACATCTCGCCGGCGCCGCGGTCGACGTCACCGACCCCGAGCCGCTGCCTGAGACAAGCCCGCTGTGGGATGCGCCCAACATGCTCATCACGCCGCACGTCTCCGGTTGGTTCCACCTGGCAGCCACGCTCAACAATGTGGTCGACATTGCCGCGGAGAATCTGCGTCACCTACAGGCTGGCGAGACCCTGCGTTGCTGGATCGAGCACTAATCTTGTTCCGCCGTTCTAACGAACGGCGGACCACTCGACGCTGCGACCCCGTCTGGACGGCAATCTGCCTTTCAATCGTCGGGCATGGCCAGAAGGCCAATGCCCTCCTCTTTCAAGGCACCTTGCTCGCCCAGACGGGCTCTCGCTGACTTTTGTTCAACCTGCGGCGTTTTAGGGTCCTATCGGCTTGCAATGCCACTGGCATTTGCCCAGATAAAACCTGCCAAAGTAAACCTGTCCTCTTTTGGCAGGTTTTAGAGCTCCACGCTTTCGGCGCCGTTAATGTTGAGGTTGCGCTCGTAGAAGGCGGTGAGGGCGCGGATGGCGTACATCACGTCGCGTACGCCGCCGGTCTCGTAGCTTGAGTGCATGGCCAGCTGCGGCAGGCCCACGTCTACGGCATGCATGCTCACCTGCATGTTCGACAGATTGCCGAGCGTGGAGCCACCCGCCATATCGCTCTTGTTGGCGAAGGCCTGCGTGGGTACGTCGGCGTCATCGCAGATGGCTTGGAACACCGCGCGGCTAAAGGCATCGGTGCAGTAGTGCTGGTTGGCGGCTTCCTTGATGACAATACCGCCGTTGAGTACGACCTGGTTGCGGGCATCGCACTTCTCGGCATGGTTGGGGTGCACAGCATGCGCGTTGTCGCAGCTCACAAGCATCGAGGCGGCAAGCGCGCGATGGTACGACTCGTCATCGAAGCCCAGCGACCCGTTGATGCGTCGCAACGCGTCGGCCAAGAAGGTCGACATGGCGCCCTGCTTGGTCTCGGAGCCAACCTCCTCGTTATCAAAGCAGCAAAAGACCGAGACGTCGTGCGCGTTCTCGGTGCCCAAAAATGCCTGTAGCGAGGTATAGGCGCAAGCCAGGTCATCAAGCTTGGGCGTCGAGATAAACTCGTCGGCCCAGCCCCAAATGCGCGCATCCTGGCGGTTGACCAGGAACAAATCGCGGCCCAAAATTTGCTCGGGCTCAACGTCCAGCTCATCGGCAATCAGAGCGTCAAAATCTCCCTGCTTGAGTTCACCGGCGCTGATGAGCGGGCACAGGTCAACGGCTCGGTTGGGAGCAAAGCTCTCGTTAACGCCACGGTTCATATGGATGGCAAGGCTCGGAATAATGGCAACCTCGCGCTCGGTGGTAAGCAGGCGGCTCTCAATACGGTCGCCCTCGCGCACCAGTACGCGGCCCGCGAGCGCCAGCGGACGATCGAACCAGGTGTAGTCGATCATGCCGCCGTAGGCCTCGGTGTTCAGACGCAGCGTCTCGCCTGCGCCGTCGAGCTCGGGGACGGCCTTAACCTTAAACGTAGGCGAGTCGCTGTGCGACGCCGTCAGCTGAAAATGGTAGTCGCCGGCAACGCCGTCCTCGCCCCACGTCGCGGCCAGGTCCTCGCCCACCTTAAAGGCAACAACGCTCGAGGTGTTGCGCTGCGTGTAATAACGCCCGCCCGGCTCGATGTCCCACGCCGCATTCTCGGGCAGGTAGGTAAAGCCCGCCTCGTCGAGCTCGGCCATAATGGTCGCTGCCGTATGGAACATGCTGGGGCATGCCTCGATAAAGTCGATAAGGTCGTTGGCAGCCTCGATATCGTCGGCCGTCACGTGCGCGCGCTCGGGCGTTTCCTGATCCGTCATGCTCTCCCCTTTCGCTGGGTTGATGGTCCCCTCCAGCATACCCCGCCACGCCAGCGCTGCACTCTTCATTCCGTGTTTAATCCCGCACCGCTCACCAAGTTGAGCCATCATGCCCGTGCACCTTTTGCGACAATTACGCTAACAGGACGAGAGGAGCCGCCATGAAGCCACGTAACATTGCCATCGCCTGCGGTGTCGTGGGAGTCGCCGTCAGCCTTGCCGCTGCCACCGGTATCGTTTATCACAAGCAAATCAAGTCCGCCGCGTCGCTCAAACGCTTGACCGGCTACGCGGATGGCTATGACCTGTACGCAATCGACATCGCCTACGACTACGATCTTGATCGCATCATCGCCGCTGGCGTGCGCGACGACCAGGCCTACATCGATGCCGTGGTGGCGCAGGTGCTGCCCGGTGTGCCGGCACATGTCCAGGCGCCCCAGTTTGCCTGCAGCGCTTTTGTCGCCGTAGATGCCGAAGGCCGCGTGCGCACCGGTCGCAATTACGACTTTAAGGACGACACCTCGGCGCTGCTGGTGCGCAATCACCCACGCGGCGGCTATGCTTCCATCGGGTTTGCCGCCCTCAATAACCTGGGCGCCAACACTCCGCTTGACTCCGTCACCGGACGCGCCGCGGCGTTGATGGGCCCGTTTGCCCAGCTCGACGGTGTTAACGAATGCGGCGTGTCCATTGCCGTACTCACTCTGGACTCCAAGCCCTGTGACCAGGACACGCAGCGCCCCGTCATCAATACCTCGCTCGCCATCCGCCTGGTGCTCGACCGTGCCGCCACCACGCAAGAAGCTGTCGACCTGCTTTCCGCCTACGACATGCACGCCATGGCAGGACGCGATTACCACTTCTTTATCAACGACGCCGCCGGTGACGCGCGCGTAGTAGAGTGGGATCCGCGCGATCCGGACCGTGCTTTCAAAGCGACTCCTGTACGCCAGGTTACGAACTTCTACGCCTGCTATGGCGACGAAGTGCTGCCCAACCAAAAGAATGGCGAGCTGGGCCATGGTAAAGAGCGCGCCGTCGCAATCGCCGATGTCCTTGACGCCCATGTCGGTGCCCAGGACGAAACGATTGTCTGGAAAGCCCTGCGTGCCGCAGCGCAAGAACCCAATCCGGAAGATATCACCAGCAATACGCAATGGTCGGTCGTCTTTGACAATACCGAACCCGCCGCCGCCATTACGCTGCGCCGCCACTGGGGCGACGTCGACGCCTTCGCACTGTAAGGACCCAGGCTCGTCGACCTTACGCTCGCCTGACGTTGTTTACATTTCTATACGCTTGAGCTAACACGTTTTACCCCCGTATCAACAGTGTGCGGGGGTAAACTTATGCGCATGTTATAACTTGCCCGGAAGGATTCATCATGCTTAGGATCGGTCTTCTTACCAGTGGCGGCGACTGCCAAGCGCTCAACGCCACCATGCGCGGCATCGTCAAAACGCTTATGACCAATAGCGAAGAACCTATCGAGATCTATGGTTTTGAGGACGGCTACCAGGGCCTTATCTACAGCAGGTTCCGCGTCATGACGCCCGCCGATTTTAGCGGCATCCTCACCCGCGGCGGCACCATCCTGGGCACGAGCCGCACACCGTTCAAGCGTCTGGACATTCCCGAGGCTGACGGCGTCGAGAAGGTGCCGGCGATGGTCCACACCTATCACAAGCTGCAGCTCGACTGCCTGTTTATGCTGGGCGGCAACGGCTCCACCAAGACTGCCAACCGCCTGCGCGAAGAGGGTCTCAACGTTATCGCCCTGCCCAAGACCATCGATAACGACACCTGGGGCACCGAGCTGACGTTTGGCTTTACGAGCGCCATCGACGTCGCCACCAAGTGCATCGACGACATCCACACTACCGCCTCGAGCCACGGCCGCGTGTTTGTCATCGAGATCATGGGCCACAAGGTTGGCTGGATCCCGCTGTACGCCGGCGTCGCGGGCGGCGCGGATGTCATCTTGATTCCCGAGATTCCCTACGACATGGACAACGTCATCAAGACCATCGAGCATCGCATGGAGACCGGCAGCCGCTTTACCATCGTGGCCGTCGCCGAGGGCGCCATCTCCAAGGAGGATGCGGCGCTGTCCAAGAAGGAGTACAAGAAAAAGCTCGCCGAGCGCACGAGCCCGTCGATCGTCTACGACATCGCCAAGGAGATCGAGGCCAAGACCGGTCGCGAGACCCGTGTCGCCATCCCCGGCCACACGCAGCGCGGCGGCCAGCCCGATGCCCAGGACCGCATCTTTGCGACCCAGTGCGGCGTCGAGGCGGCACTTGGCTGCCTACGCGGCGAGTTTGGCTACATGATCGCCCTGCGCGACGGCAAGATGTGCCACATGCCGCTCGAGGATGTCGCCGGCAAGCTCAAGTATGTCGATCCCCAGAGCGATCTGGTGCGCGAGGCCAAGGCGTTGGGCATCAGCTTCGGCGACGAATAGCCTCGGCCGAAACTGCTCTCATCGGAGGCCCCAGGGCTTACCTCCCAAATCGTCCTCGGACATGTCAGGATCCCGCCGTGTGCTTCGCGCGGCGGGATCCTTCCGTCCTGCGGAAAGATTTGGGAGGTAAGCCCTGGGGCCTCCTGCGGTAACTGGGGAGGCCGAGGCTATTCGCCTTCTTGCTGCGGGTGCCTGACCTGAAATTCAGTTGCGGTGAAATAGTTCCTGCTTAGCCCGCAAATGGCTGAATTTAGGAACTATTCCACCGCAATTTACTGAGTGGGAGCTCTTGGCTGCTACTTGCATTGACATTTGTCCTAAAATGGCTGGTCGTTAGGGGTTGCTACCGGTAGTTGCGGTAGGGTTTGAGCAGATTCTAACTAGAAATGGTGGTCGCTACCGGTTGTTCTCGGCATACTCGGCTCATTCGATTCGACCATCAAACGAAAGGAACCACCATGGATCTTGCGATGGCACAGCGCCTCGTCGATCGCCGTAAAGCTGCCGGGCTTTCTCAGGAGGCGCTTGCTGCCCAGCTGGGCGTAAGCCGCCAGGCTGTTAGTAAATGGGAGCGCAGCGAGTCCTCACCCGATACCGATAACCTCATTGCGCTCGCCGCGCTGTATGGCGTGTCGTTGGACAAGCTGCTATATGGGGAGGCGGCCAACGATGCCGACGGCCCGGAGGACGGTAGCGCCGACACCGAGACGGCGGATGTGGCTGACGAGGCTGAGGATTCTGCCGAGCACGCCGATTGCGGTGACAAACCACTTGTCGATATTTCCCTCGCGCGCGGTATCCACGTCATTGATCCCAATAAAGGCGAGGAAGTCCATGTTGGTTGGAGCGGCATCCATGTGACCAACGAGCGCAAGGGCGAAGAGGTGCATGTGGGGCCGGGCGGCGTGCATATCGATACGCTTGAGGACGATGGACATAGCGTGCGTACCAATGGCGACGGCACCGTCACCATCGACGGCGAGACGTTTTCCAGCTGGAAGGAGGCACACGACAAGCTCGACCGTCATGGCAAGCATTTCCACACCAAGGTCGGACGTGCATGGAACAAATTCCCCTTCCCCGCACTTGTCACTCTCGCCTATCTGGTGCTCGGCATTGTCTACGGCACATGGGGCATGGGGCTTTTCCTCGTCTTTTTGGTTCCCATCTACTACGCGATTGGTGACTTTATCGATCGACGCCATTTGTCAAAGCTCACTGAATGCGTCTATCCAGCAGCCGCCATCGCTTGGTTCCTCTACATGTGGCTCTGTTTGGGACAGCCCCATCCTGCATGGATCATCCTCATCACGATTCCCATCGTAAAGGCGCTCATGCGCTGGTGTCGCAAACAATGGAAGTGCCGCAAACAGGCCTAAACCGCCCCAACCAGCCAGCGCCACTCATCCGACACCGCCCGCCCCTTCCAAGTTGCGGTGATATAGGGACTGTTTTGAGGCTCCAAAGCGCCAAACAGTCCCTATATCACCGCAACTTACAAACAACTGGGCCAGTTCCGGCACGGAGATTAGCATTGAGCTGACCACGCGCCAAGAAAAGGGCCTATTTACTACGTTTAACTCGAGAGAGCCGACCATACCTGCCTTTTTTGAAAATCGACAGGCCTTCTACCTGCGGTTTTATTTTTCGTTTCCCCGGCATGATTGAGAGTATCCAATTAAACGTAGTAGATAGGCCCGTTTTGTGGCATACAACCCATTCAAGCCCAATCTCGAAGGCTAAAGAGAGCCTCTCATCCACGCCTGCGAGCAGAAGATAGCAAAGCATATCAAAGCAACAAACGCCGGATCGCCCGTAGGTGTCCGGCGTTTGCCCAGATAAAACCTGCCAAAATAAACCTGTCCCTTTTTGGCAGGTTACTCGGCACTCTTGAGGGCGCCGACCATGTCGATCTTGTTGAGGGTACGATTGGTGGCGAGGTTGACGATAAACGTAAAGCCAAAGGAAAGCACCACGGCGAGCACGTAGCTTAGCGGCTCGACCTCGACATCAAAGTACAGCGACGGCATCTGCAAAATGTACGTAAAACTCTCGGCCAGCAAGCCGCCCAGCGGCACGCCCAGCGCAGCGCCAATCGCCGTGAGGATCAACGTCTCCTTGTTGACGTAATGGTGCACCTCACCGCGGCGGAAGCCCAGTACCTTGATGGTCGCCAGCTCGCGCTCGCGCTCGGAGATATTCGTGTTGGACAGCGTAAACACCACCACAAACGACAGGCACGCTGCCATGAAGGTCACGAGCACCACAACCGAATTGATGATCGTAAAGTTCGCCTCATAGTTTTCCCAATGCTCGGCCGTACTCGAAATCGTAAGCCAACCGTCACTCTTAAGATTCTTGCTAAACGCAATCTGGTCGGCCGACGAACCCTTAAGCAGCACAAAGACGCCGTTAAGACGTGCGCTTCGACCGAACGCGCGCTCATAGGTGCCCTGCGTCATGTAAAGCGTGTTGCCCAGATAGTTAAGCGAAATGTCGCTGACTTTGACCTTGGCAACATTGAGCGACGAATCCTGGACGTGAGCCGTATCGCCCGGCTGAATCCCCAGCACCAGCTGTGAACTTTTGCTCAGATACACGTCTCCGTCACGCAAAGACAGCGGTTCTTTTGACTCATCCTCCAGACGCACGTAATCGCCCAAGTCACTCGTGCGGTTATCGGGCACCACGATCAGCTGCACGGTCTCGCTCTTGCCGCCAAACGTAAAGGTGACGTTGTCGGTCATAATCGGCAGGGTCGAGGTCACGGTCACGTTGAAATCATTGGCCGCGCTGCGCTCATCCAATGCCGCGCACGTCTGCGAAAAATCGTCGGGATTGGCGACCGCCAGCAGGTCGTAGCGCGTGATATGCCCGTACTGTTTGGGCGAAAGCGCCACCGACGTGTCGCGAATGCCCATACCGCAGATCACGAGCGCCGTGCAGCCGGCGATACCGAAGATGGTCATAAAAGCGCGCTTTTTGTAGCGGAACAGGTTACGTGCTGCCACCTTGTTCAAAAAGCCCATGCGGCGCCAGATAAAGCCGATGCGCTCAAGCAAGATGCGAGAGCCGGCGCGCGGGGCCTTGGGACGCATGAGCGAGGCTGGGGTCTCGGCCATCTCGTGGCGGCAGGCGATAATCGTAGCGCCCACCACGCCCACGGCAAACAGCGCCACCGACACGAGTGAAGACACGATATCGTACGAAAGCAGCATCTGGGGCAGCGAGTACATGTCGTCGAACACCGTAAACAAGAACAGTGGCAGGCCCACAAAGCCGATGATGTTGCCGAGCACGCCGCCGATCAGACATGCCCACAGCGCATAGTCCACGTATTTGGACAGGATGCGCTCGCGTGAATAGCCAAGCGCCTTGTACAGGCCAATAAGCGTGCGCTCCTCCTCGACCATGCGCGTGGCGGTGGTGAGGCTGATGAGCACGGCGACGATAAAGAAGATAAACGGGAACACCGTGGCGATGGCCTCGATCGAAGAACTGTCGCTCTCGACGCTCGAGTAGCTTGCGATGTTACCGCGGTCCTGAATGTACCAAGTGCATTCACCCAGATTGGAAAGCTCGGCGCGGGCATCGGCGAATTGCTGATCGGCGGCGGCGCGGCGCTGGTCCAACTCGACCTGAGCTTGGACGCGCTCCTCGCTGCCCTCGGCCATGCGGTTGATGCTATCCTGCTCAATCCCAAAGAGCATGGCGGCCTGGCGCTCAGCCGCATCCAAGCTTGCCGGCGTGTCAACCGTCAGCTCCTGGACGCGCGCCTTTTCACGCTCCTCGCGGATCTTCTCGATATTGCCCTTGACCTCATTGATCTTTGCTGTGTAGGCATCCGAGTAGGAGTTGAGGCTCTTGGCTCCCTCGACGATCACGTGGACCGCGGAGTAGGACGATGATGTCGCGGCATCCTCGCTCACATAGAACTTATAGTCCGCAGCCGAAGCGGCACGGAAGGCGTTGACTGTCGAGTCGGAGCTCACATCAGTGGGGTCGAGGACCTCGGCCGTAATGGTGTAATCGCCCGCGGCAAACTGATCCTTGGCACTTTGGTTGGACGAGCTCGCGTCATTGGCGGCAAAACTCACCGTATCGCCGAGCTTTTTGCCCGAAGCCTTCAGGAACTTCGAAGTCACCGCGACTTCATCGGCGCTCTCGGGCAAATCGCCGCTCACCAGCACCGGCTGATCGATGTTCTCCTTGGAGAGACTTTGCACGACCACGCGCTCGCGCGTTGTGCCCACGGCGGTGTAGGCGGTCTCGGTGTAGATGCCCTCGACCGTCTCGACGCCGTCGACCTCTTGGATAGCCGCGAGATCGTCGCGCGTAAGGCCATAGGTCGACTGCACGTTAATGTCATAGACATTCTGCTGGTCAAAATAGGCGTCGACCGAATCGCACAAATCCTCGCAGCCCGCCTTAAGGCCGCACATCACGCTCACGCCAAGCGCAGTGATGACCACGATAGATAGGAAGCGCTTAAGACTGCCCCGAATCGTGCGGTAGATGCCTCGGCGAAAAACCGTCGGCACCATATCGTTTGAGCTTTGAGCGGTACGGTAGGTCGCGAACTCCCGATCGCGGCCCGCGTGCTCCGTATCGTGGTTTTGGCTGTTTTGGCAATCTTGGTCCATGGGCGCTACCACTCGATCGTCTCGATGGGCACGGGATTTTGCTGGACCGTCTCGCTCTCCACGCGGCCGCTCTTAAAGCGGATCAGGCGATCGGCCATGGGCGCCAGCGCGGAGTTGTGCGTGATGATGATGACCGTAATGCCCTGCTTGCGGCAGGTATCCTGCAGCAGCTGCAGGATCTGCTTGCCGGTTTTATAGTCGAGCGCGCCCGTGGGCTCGTCGCACAGGAGCAGCTTGGGGTTCTTTGCCAGTGCGCGGGCGATGGACACGCGCTGCTGCTCGCCGCCCGAAAGCTGCGCGGGGAAGTTGGCGAGGCGCTCGCCCAGGCCAACCTGGCGAAGCGTCTGTTCAGCATCGAGCGAATCGGGGCAGATCTGAGCTGCGAGCTCAACGTTTTCGAGGGCCGTCAGGTTGGGAACCAGATTGTAGAACTGGAAGACAAAACCGACGTCTGCGCGGCGGTATTCCACAAGCTGCGCCTCGTTGGCGGAGCTCACGTCGCGCCCGTCCACCGTCACGGTGCCGGAGGTTACCGTATCCATGCCGCCCAGGATGTTGAGCGCCGTGGTCTTGCCGGCACCCGAGGCGCCCAGGATAATGGCGAGCTCGCCACGCTCAACGGTAAAGCTCGCGCCGTCGAGTGCATGAATGCGGGCGTCGCCCTCGCCGTATGCTTTGATGACGTCTTTGAATTCGATATAAGCCATCGATCGGTTCCCATCTGGTCGGATAACTCTTTAGTATTACCCATTTCACGCCGACGAAAAAGGGACAGGTTCATTTTGGCAGGTTTTATATGGGGAAACGGCAGCTATAGATGAGGCTACGGGGAGGCAGAGACATCATCGACGGGGTCAGGCCGACCGCCAAACACAACGCATGCATTTCAATCTGTCAGCCAAATCATTCGAACAGCTGTTCGTTTCTATGATATGATTCCGCTATCTAAGCAGGCCAATACGCAGAAAGGCGGCCAACATGGCGTTCGACTTTAAGAAGGAATGCAAGGAGCTCTACAAACCTGCAAGCAAGCCGAGTATCGTAACTGTCCCGCCTATGAGCTACGTTGCAGTTCGCGGAAAGGGCAACCCAAATACCGAAGGTGGCGAGTATCAAAACGCCCTGCCGCTGCTTTACGGCATCGCCTATACCGTCAAGATGTCGAAGAAAGGCTCAAGGAGTATCGAGGGCTATTTCGACTTTGTGGTACCGCCGCTCGAGGGTTTCTGGTGGCAAGACTCCCCGAGCGGCGACATCGATTATGTACGCAAGGACGATTTCAACTTTATCTCGTGCATTCGCCTGCCCGATTTCGTCACCCGAGATGACTTTGACTGGGCAGTCGCGGAAGCCACGACCAAAAAGAAACTGGACTTTTCCGCCGTCGAGCTGCTTAAAGTTGATGAAGGTCTCTGCGTTCAATGCATGCATACCGGACCCTATGACAGCGAGCCGGCAACCGTAGACGCTATGTATGAATACGCGACCGAGCAGGGCTATGTCCCCGACTTCTCAGACACCCGCTTACATCACGAAATCTATCTCTCCGATCCGCGCAAATGTGCACCGGAGAAACTTAAGACTGTGGTTCGTCATCCTATCAAGCGCGCTGAATAGTGTGGAGCGTCATTTCACGCGCCAGGTTTTAAACCAGCCAACCAGCCGCCTCCTAGGCCGTCCGGTAATTATCTTGACGCGGCCCGTCGCATCTAATAAGTTTGTTTTGCTAAAGCTGGAAAGCCTCTCGACGATGCGCAACTCCAGCTCTTTTTATATCAAGAGGCTTAAATGAAATACCAGAAGTCGTGGATATCCATCAACGAACAGATGGCACTATTGACAGAAAACAAGGGTCTTAAGTGCTCTGATCAAAGCGAACTCGAGCGAGCTTTGGTCGAAGTCGGCTACTACAGGCAAAGCACTCGAACGCTACTCCTCGTACGCGCCCTCAAGCCGCAGCAGCCACTCCTTACGGTCGAGGCCGCCGGCATATCCGTTGAGCGATCCGTCGGCCGCCACCACGCGATGGCACGGCACAATAATCGAAATGGGATTGCGTGCAACCGCGGCCCCCACGGCACGGGGAGACACAACGGGTGCCTCGTTTCCCGGCACACGATGTCGAGCCGCAACACGCTGGGCGATCTCGCCATACGTGGCGACCTCGCCACGCGGAATAGAAAGCAGCTCGTACCAAACTTCATGCTGAAACGCCGTGCCAATCAAATGCAACGGCGGCGTAAACCGAGGTTCCTGCCCCGCAAAATAAGCATTCAGCCAAGCCCAGGAACGCTCAAGCACCGAAGAGGCCGCACCATTTGCGGGACTTACCGACGACATGCCACCGGTACCGGAAACCGCGTCGGCGCCTTCAACATGTTCGGAGTCTTCCCGGAGAAGCGTGGAGCCAAAATGCTCCTGCCCCTCAAACCAAAGCCCCGTCAGACCGCGGCCATCAGCGGCAAGCAGAATCTCGCCCAAAGGCGAAGCAAACGTCGTCGTGACCACCAGCGGCTCCTTTCAAAACTCCGCAACATAATACCGCGAACTGTGCAGACAACCCCAATCGACCCCAAAGTCACCCAAAGCAGCAGGCGCGCAGCGCCGCAGCTGCCGCACGACCCCAAAGTCCCCACAGGCAGCAGGCGCAACGCGCCGCAGCTGCCGGCCACGCCCCACAGTCCCCAAAGGCGGCAGGCGCGAAGCGCCGAGGCCGCCGCCGGGACCAGGGCCCGCAACAGCCGCGCGCCCCCCACATCAGCCCAGCGGCCCCAACCAACAACGGCCCCATCGCAGACTGCTCGCAGCCGAGTCACCGCAGGCGGGGGCCGGGCTTAGCTTTCAGAACACTCCGCAGACCAGTGTGGCGCCTTGTCCGCGGCTCCGAAGGAGCAGGACAAGGCGCCACACATGGTCGAGGACGTTCTGAAAGCTAAGCCCGGCCCCCGTCGGACAGGTCCACCGCTACTCGCAGAGCAGCTTAGCGATCTGGACGGCGTTGGTTGCCGCGCCCTTACGGATTTGGTCGCCGCAGCACCAGAAGGTGATGCCACGCGCGGCCTCGGGGTTGGAGATGTCACGACGCACGCGGCCGACCCAAATCAGGTCCTGGTCGGAGGTGTCCATCGGCATGGGGAAGCGGTCGTGCGCATCCTCGGCGCCCATGTCGTCAACGAGCTTCACGCCCGGAGCGGCAGCCAGCGCAGCACGGGCCTCTTCCACCGTAATGTCGCGCTCAAACTCGAGCGTAATGCTCTCGGAGTGCGAACGCAGCACGGGCACGCGCACGCAGGTGCAGTTCACGCGCAGCTCGGGCAGGCGCATAATCTTGCGGCCCTCGTTTTGCAACTTCATCTCCTCGGAGGTAAAGCCCTCCTCCTTGACGCCGCCGATCTGCGGAATCAGGTTGCTCGCCAGCTGGGCGGCAAACGCGCGCGGCTCGGGAATCTCCTCGCCGCAGCCCAGGGCGGCCAGCTGAGCCTCGAGCTCGGCCATGCCGGGAGCGCCGGCACCCGAAGCCGCCTGATACGTCGAGACGATCATGCGCTTCACGCCGGCGAGCTGATGCAGCGGCCACGTGGGAACCAGGCCGATGATGGTCGCGCAGTTGGGGTTAGCGATAAGGCCGTGATGCCACTTGATATCGTCGGCATTGATCTCAGGCACGACCAGTGGCACCTCGGGATCCATGCGGAAGGCATGGCTGTTGTCGACCACGACGGCGCCGCGCTTGACGGCCTCGGGCAGCAGCTCCTTGGCGATATCGTCGCCGGCAGCGCCGAGTACGATGTCGCAGCCCTCAAAGGCCTCGGGGCAAGCCTCTTCGATTACGATCTGCTCGCCGCGGAACTCAACGGTCTTGCCCGCAGAGCGCGCGCTCGCCAGCAGCTTGAGCTTACCGACCGGGAACTCCTGCTCGTTAAGGCACTCGAGCATCTGGGTGCCCACGGCTCCCGTCGCGCCCAAAATAGCAACCATGTACTGTTTCATGCTTCCCCCTTTAAAGGTTGTGGCTTTTGCCCGCACGCTGAGCAGGCCGATTATTGTTGCCAGTGTATACAAGAACGGGGCAGGCACGAAACCCGCCCCGTCGAAACGAAACCGAAACGAAACGCCCCGCCGTAGATTTTTGAGGCGAGTCTCAAAAATCTAGCGAGATAGCAGCTACTTGTGGAGCGCAGCCAGAGCGGGATCGACCGGCGCGGGAGCCTCCAAGTCGGAGACCTTCACAATGCCGTTCTCGTCGGAGAAAGCACGGTAGATGGTCTGAATCGCCAGGTCGAAGTCCTTCTCCTCGACACCGATAATGATGTTGATCTCGTCGCAGCTCTGCGAAATCATGCGCACGCTCACGCCGGCCTGGCCAAGCATACCAAACAGATGGCCCGAGATACCTGCGCGGCCACGCAGGTTACGGCCGACGGTCGCGATGAGCGCCAGGCCCTCGACAACCTCGATCTCGAGCGGCTCGACCTCCTGCTGAATGTCGCCCACGAGCGAGTACAGCGAGTCGTGCACGTCCTGCTCCTGCACCACGGCGCCAAAGCGGTCGACACCGGTGGGCATATGCTCGACGGAGACGTCATAACGCTCGAACACCGAAAGCGCACGGCGCATAAAGCCAACACGGGGCTTGGTGCGGTCGCGGGCGACGTTGATGGCGACAAAACCGCGCTTGCCAGTCACGCCGGTAATGATGGGCTCTGCCTCGCCCTCATCAGCCGTCTCGCTAATGATGGTGCCGGGGTCCTGCGGCGCATTGGTGTTCTTGATGACCAGCGGAATACCCGCCTCACGCACAGGGAACACGGCCTCCTCGTGCAGGACGCTCGCACCCATGTACGAAAGCTCGCGCAGCTCCTCGTAAGTAACGCGCGCAATGGGCTGAGCCTCGGGAACAATACGCGGATCGGCAGAATAGAAGCCCGAGACGTCGGTCCAGTTCTCGTACAGGTCGGCGCCCAGGCACTTGGCCAAAATCGAGCCGGAAATATCGCCGCCGCCACGGTCGAGCAGCTTGATCTGGCCCTCACGCGTCGCGCCGTAGAAACCGGGCATAACAAAGCCGCCCTGTTGACCGTACTCCTGCACCAGCTCGGAGGTGCGATTCATGCTGAGCGTACCGTCGTGATGGAACGCCACAACCGTCGCGGCGTCCAAGAACGGCAGGCCTAGGTACTCTGCCATCAGGCGAGCGGTGAAGTACTCGCCACGGCTCACGAGCTCCTCGGTAGAGTAGCCGCCCGAGCGGGCGCGCTCGGCAAAGGCCGCAAACTCCTCGCGGATGGGATAGGTGAGCTCCAACTCGTCAGCGATATCAAAATAGCGCTGGCCGATGTCCTCGAGTAGTTCCTCGCACGACACGTGATACTTAACGTGCGCGTTAACCAGGTAGAGCAGGTCGGTTACCTTAGTGTCGCCCTTAAAGCGGCGGCCGCAGGCGGAAACCACCACAAAACGGCGGGCAGGGTCGGCGTCGACGATGGCCTTGATCTTCTTGAAGTGTTCAGCGTCGGCGACCGACGAGCCGCCAAACTTGGCAATCTTAATCATGGGCTGGAGGTTACCTTTCTAAAAAGCCTCTGCAAACCTATTTTGCGCGCTCTGATACCATGGTTTCACCGATTGGGACCAAGGCATCCGAGGAGCAGTGTTATATGGGAACTTATCATAGTACACGAGGACGCACTTTATCGTGCTCAAGTAAGGTGGCAATCCGTACCGGCATCGCTCCCGACGGGGGTTTGTTTGTCTCGGACGAGCTCGGCACCCAGCAGGTCGATATCAGCTCGCTTGCAGATAAATCGTACTTTGAAATCGCTCAAGATGTGTTGGGAATGTTACTGAATGATTACACGGCCGAAGAAATTTCGGCGTGTGTCGACGAGGCATACCGCGGCACGTTCGCGAGTGAAGAGGTTACGCCGCTCGTCAAACTCGACGCTGCGCCGGGCGCCGACGCCCCTCAGACCTATGTGATGGAGCTCTTTGGCGGCCCCACAAGCGCCTTCAAGGACGTCGCCCTGCAGATGCTCCCCCGTCTGATGGCCCGCACTTCCGCCAGGGACGGCGGCGCTGAGCGCATCATGATCGTCACCGCCACGTCGGGCGACACGGGCAAGGCCGCGCTCGCCGGTTTTGCCGACGCTCCGGGCACGGGCATCACCGTCTTTTATCCCGAGGGCAAGGTCAGCCGCGTCCAGAACCTGCAGATGTCCACGCAGGAGGGCGATAACGTCGCCGTCTGCGGCATCCGCGGCAACTTCGACGACGCCCAGAGTGCCGTCAAGCGCATCTTTGCCGATAAGGAGCTTGCCGAGCGCTTGGAGGCCGCCGGCACGGTGCTTTCGAGCGCCAACTCCATCAACGTCGGCCGCCTGGTACCGCAGGTCGTCTACTACTTTGCCGCCTATGCGCAGCTGCTGCGCGCCGGCGCCATCGAGGTCGGCGACGCCGTGGAGTTCTGCGTACCGACCGGCAACTTTGGCGATATCTTGGCCGGCTACTACGCCAAGCGCATGGGTCTGCCCGTCGCCAAGCTCGTCGTGGCGAGCGACAAGAACAACGTGCTTGCCGACTTCCTGACCACCGGCGTTTACGACCGTAACCGCCCGTTCTTCACGACCATCTCGCCGTCGATGGACATCCTTATTAGCTCCAACCTGGAGCGCATGCTGTACTTCCTGTCCAACGGCGACTGCGAGCTCGTTGCCGGCCTTATGGAGCAGCTGGCACAGACTGGTCGCTACGAGGTTCCCGCCGACCTGCTGGCAAAGATTCAGAGCGTCTTTGGCTGCGGTTGGGCCAGCGAGGACGAGGTCCGCACTGCCATCAAGAGCTGCTGGGATGCGAACGGCTACGTGATCGACCCGCACACCGCTTGCGGCTATCACGTCTTTGAAAAAGTCGCTCCCGCCGAGGGTGCCAAGGCCCGCGTGCTGCTTTCGACCGCAAGCCCCTACAAGTTCCCGCGCGCCTGCTGCGACGCCCTGGGCCTCGACGTTCCCGAGGATGATTTTGAGGCTATGCGTGTGCTCGAGCAGGCCACCAACACGGTCGCCCCGACCCAGCTCGCCGAACTCGAATCCAAACCCGTCCGCTTCGAAGACGTCTGCGACGTCGATGAGATGGCAAGCTACGTCGAGTCCGCAGCAAAACGAATGAGCACCAACTAGATCCCTCATTAAGCGCCGGCGAAAGCCGGCGCACC
>CALGZX010000066.1 GCA_937934165.1 uncultured Collinsella sp. | reverse complement strand
CGCCGTCGGCGGCGATGTTGCGCGCCAGGCTCTCGCACACCTCGTGCACGGCAAATGTCAACTCGTCGAAGGCATCGGAGCCCTCGACGATAGGCTCGGCATCTGCGGCAGCGGCACCGGAGGCAAGCATGATGCAGGTGTCGTTGGTCGAGGTGTCGGAATCGACCGTTACCTTGTTAAAGGTCTGCTTGACGGTCGAGAGCAGCAGGGCATGAAGTGCCGCAGGCTCGACGGGGGCATCGGTGGTGATAACTGCGATCATGGTGGCCATGTTGGGCATGATCATGCCCGAGCCCTTGCACATTCCGCCTACCGTATAGACATTGCCCGCATGACCCGCAGCCTCACTGACGTAGGACACGGCGTACTCCTTGGAGTGCGTGTCGGTCGTCATGATGGCGCGAGCGGCATCGGCGCCACCGTGGACGGAGAGCGCCTCGTAGGCAGCAGGGATGGCCGTCTCAAATGTGTCGATGGGCAGAATCTGTCCAATCACGCCTGTGGATGCAACTAGGATCTGCTGGGATTCACAGCCGATGACCTGCGACGCGATGTTGCAGGTCTCGCGCGCGCATGCAAGGCCGGTCTCACCCGTGGCGGCGTTGGCATTGCCAGAGTTGATCGAAACGCCGGCGATGATACCGTAGCCCTTGTCGGCACCGCCCAGGTTGGCACGGCTCACCTGCACGGGCGCCGCGCAAAAGCGATTGGTGGTAAACACGCCGGCACCGGGACAGGGTTTATCGGGCACGACGAGCGCGTAATCCAGACGCTCGGGGTTCTTGCGGAACCCAGCGTGGATGCCTGCAGCCTTAAAACCAGCCGCAGCCGTAACGCCACCCTCGACGGCGCGAATCTTGATATCAAACAGCTCGGTATTCATCGTCTTTATGACTCCTTATGTCAAACAAAAAACGGACATCGGTTGGTGCGCCATGCCAGTCGTAATCATGAGACCGGCTTAAGAGTGGCGCCCCACTCGATGCCCGACTACCAAATCGTTAACAATCGAATGTGCTACACCGGGCACGCCACTGTGGGCAAGCCTCGTCGCTCGTCAAAGCCAAAGACGACATTGGCGCACTGGACCGCTTGGCCCGCAGCGCCCTTGCACAGATTGTCGATGGCGCCCGTCGCCACCAGCACGCCCGCGCGCTTGTTGAGCGCAAGGCCAATCTGGGCGGCGTTGGTGCCGACAACCGAAGCCGTCTTGGGCTGCTGGCCGGTATCGAGCACGCGCACAAAGGTGCGACCGGCATAGAACTGCTTGTAATAGTCGACAACGTCCTCAAGAGCCAAGGAGTCGATGGCCTGCGGCGCGAGCGGCATCGTCACCGTGGAGAGCAGACCACGCTTGAGCGGTGCCAGGTGCGGGGTAAAGACGACGCGATCGGTCAGGCCAAGGATTTGCTCAATCTCGGGCGTGTGGCGATGCTTGCCCACGCCGTAGGCCTCCAAATTCTCGTCGGCGCTGCAAAAATGCGTACGAGCGTTGCAGGACTTGCCGGCACCCGTCACACCGCTGATGGCATCGACAATCACGGGACCGTTCTCGGCCACCCAGCCCGCACGCACGGCAGGAGCGGCAGCAAGGCTCGTTGCGGTGGGATAGCAGCCGGCGCAGGCGACCAACACGGGCCTGCCAGCGGCATGGCTGGAAGCAGCGGCCTCCAAGTCCTGGCAGAACAGCTCGGGCAGGCCGAAAGCACGCGTCTTGAGCAGCTCGGGACTCGTGTGCTCGGCGGCATACCATGCCTCAAAGACGGACGCGTCGTTCAGACGGTAGTCGGCCGAAAGATCAAAGCAGGAGACGCCCGATGCAAGCAGCGCGGGCACCTGTGCCATGGCAGCCGTATGCGGCACGGCAAGAAAAACCGCATCGCAGCTCTTAAGCTCGGGGGCGTCATGCGTGGTGAAAACCAGATCGCTCACGCCAGCAAAGCTCGGATACACCGCGGACAGCGGCTGGCCGGCATCGGCGTTGGACGTAATGGCAACAAGTTCAAACTCGGGATGGCCGAGCACGAGGCGAATGAGCTCGGCTCCGGCATATCCAGCCGCGCCGACGATTCCAACCTTCAATGACATATCAGACTCCTTGTCTGCGATTTATGCACCGATGCGCATTTCTCAGTAGTCGTTATGAGGTGGGTTGAAACTTTAGCACCAAAAGATGCATGAACACGTAAATGGCTTGTATGTTCATGCATTGAAACATTCCCGACACATTCGCTTGAAGGAATTGACAAATTGAGCGGGCCCCGTATCGACCGGCACTCCTTACGGCGCCGGGCAACACGGGGCCCGTCCATGCGAAAACTAAGTTGTTGGGATGAGCCAGCTGGCTAGAGCTCGACCGGCACCCATTCGTCGTGATTGCAGATAAAAGCCTCAGGATCCTCGACGCTAAAGAAGACGAGCGTGGGGTCGTTAGGACCCTCATAGTGCTCGCCCAGGCGCTCTAGATGCTTCCACCCGGCTTCGCGCATTTCGTCTAAAGCCCGGTCATCCAAGCCGGCACGCCCGCGCAAGATGAGCCAGCCATGGCCCGGCCACCAACTCGTGGCCTCAAAGCGTTGGTTTTGCAGCAGCTCCTGCCACACATCTTTAGTGCGCGCTGTCACAAACCACAGCTTGCCGTCCTGAATCTGTGCAAACGAGAACGGACGCACATGTGGCTGTCCGTCCACGCTCGTCGCCAGATACCACGCCGGCACCGACGTCAGATACTCCAAAACCGTATTCAATCCGTCCACGTTTCCTCCTGTACTAGCTAGTTTGGGAGCCTGGATCGTGCGAGCTAGAGCTCCAGGCGCTCCTCGCTGCCGTCGATATCACAGAACCGCGCGGCAATGTTGCGGACCGAAAAGAACGCAAGGCGGCCGTCGTTGGCACTCTCGTGTTCCTCGCCAATGCCCACCATGTGCTTAAAACCCGCTTGACGCACCTTGTCGCTCGCAACTGCGTCGTCCTCAAGTGCGGCTTCGCCGGTCAATACGATCCAACATTCCCCCGGCTTCCAGCCCGAGAGCTCAAACTTGGGATTCGCACTCAGCTCCACCCACACATCCTTGTCGCGCGACGTGCAAAACCACAACTTACCGTCATCGACCATGGCAAACGAAAACGGCCTCACGCGCGGCTGATGTCCGTCCGTCACATCGGTCGTGGCCAGATACCACGCCGGAATGCGCCTGAGATACGAACAGGCGCGCTCAAGCTGAGCCGTGCGGTCGTTGTCGGTCATAGGGACCCCTTTCTTGCGCTCGAATCGCGCCTAAACAAGTTGAAGGTTGATGACGATGACACACGCGAGCATCAGCGCCGTCACCACCGCAGCCAGCGCATCCCCGCGGCGAAATGCAAGCGCATGCAGGCGCGTGCGGCCCTGCTCGCCATGATAGCAACGGGCATCCATGGCAGCAGACAGCGTCTCGGCATGGCGGAACACGCCCGTGAACAGCGGAATCGCCACACTGCCGAGCATACGCACGCCGCCGAGCGGGCCTCCCGTCACGCGCGCACCGCGGCTTGCCTGTGCATCGGCCGTCTGCTTCATCTCAGTGGCAAACTGCGGCATAAAGCGCAGCGCGATACCCATAATCATGCCGAGCTCGTGCGCAGGAAGTCCCACACGCGCAAACGGCGCGAGCAGGCGCTCAAAGCCCGCGGTGAGGTCGAGTGTCGGTGTGGTGAGCGTAATGGCGCTCATGCCGGCCATCATCAAGCTCAGGCGGCACGCCATAAAGGCGGCGGAATGCAGCGAGCCCTCGCTTATCTGCAAAAAGCCAAGCTGCCACAGAATGCGCCCGCTCTGGTCGGAAAACAGGTTGAGCACTGCGACCACCACGACAATCGCCAGCAATGGTGCCATCGATGATAGGACCCGGCGCAACGGCACCCGGGACACGGTATAGATCAGGACAACGAAGATTGCGACCGGGGCCAGTCCGCAGAAGCTGCTGACTGTGAGCGTCGTGATCAGAAACACAAAGCCCAGGAGCAGCTTGGTGCGCGGATCCAGGCGATGGATCGCACTATCGCCGGGATAGTAACTACCAAACGAAAACGCCTCCATCAGCAGCCCTCCTCTCGCGCGACCGTCTTGGAATTAGCAATGTCCGCGACGTTAGAAGGACCGCCCGAGCGACCGATTAGCAGGTCCACCAACTCGTCTGCCAGCGACTCAACCGTATAGAGGCCGTCAAAGCGCAGCGGCACGCCTGCCTTCGCAAGCGCCAGCGCCATGCGCTGGGCAGCGGGAACACCCAAGCCGATCGACTTGAGCTCATCGGCATGCGCAAACACCCGCGCGGGGGTTCCCTCGGCAAACACCGCACCTTCGTTCATTACGACGATACGGTCGCAGCAATTGGCCAGGTCATCCATGCTGTGCGAAACCATGACAACGGTCAGGCCTTCGTCATGTAGACGGCCAATGAGCTCCAGGAAATCCCTGCGGGCAGCCGGATCGAGGCCTGCCATGGGCTCGTCGAGCACCAGCACCTCAGGTTCCATGGCGAGCACGCCGGCAAACGCCACGCGACGCTGCTGGCCGCCCGAAAGCTCAAAGGGGCTCTTGTCGCCTATCGCGGCAAGGTCGAGGCCCACGCGCGCAAGCGATGATGCGACACGGCGCGCAACCTCGTCTTGCGGCAGACCAAGGTTGCGCGGGCCAAACGCCACGTCCCGCGCCACGGTCTCAGCAAATAACTGGCGCTCGGGATACTGAAACACCACGCCAACCTTGGCCTTAACAGCGGCGGCGTCCTTCTTGTTTGATAGGTCGAGCCCCAGCGCGCAAACGCTTCCCTCCTGCGGACGAATCAACCCGTTGAGATGCTGAACCAGCGTCGATTTGCCCGAGCCGGTATGACCCGCCAGTCCCAGAAACTCGCCACGACGCACCGTCAGCGTAACATCACGAAGCGCCCAGGGGCTGTTTGGATCGTTGCCCCAAAGGGCCTGTTTGCTCGATGCGTCCGCAGTGGCCGAGCGCTTGCGCCAGCGACGGCGCTCGCGGGCGCTCAGCGAGTAGCTATGCGAGAGATGCGAAATCTCGATAACGGGCTCCGACGCAGCTATCCCGTCGGCTGCAGAGGATCCATTGTCAAGCACATGAGAATCGGATGCGGAAGGCTGTTCTGCGATGTCCAACCCGCTCCGCTCGGTATAAGCCTGTGTAATCTCGGCGACCATATCTGCCTCGCGCACCTGCGCGCAAACGGGCACGCCCTTCTCACGAAGTGCCCTACCTAGGCAGCACGACGCCGGCATATCCAGGTTGAGCTGCGCAAGTTCGTCCGCCCGCGTCAAGATTTCCTCGGGCGTACCGAGCATGGCAACGCGGCCCGCTTGGAAGACAGCAATGCGATCGGCCTCAGCGGCCTCTTCCATAAAGTGCGTAATCATCACGATGGTCATGCCGCGTTCGTGCAACGCGTGACAGGCCTTCATAAGGCCCTTGCGCCCGCGCGGATCGAGCATCGAGGACGCCTCGTCCAAAACGAGCACGCGCGGCTCCATGGCGAGCACGCCGGCAAGCGCCACGCGCTGCTTTTGTCCGCCCGAGAGAGCGTGGGTCTCGTGGCGCTCAAAGCCCACCAGACCCACGGCCTTCAGCGCCTCGCGCACGCGCTGCGCAATCTGGGCGGATTCGACCCCTAAGTTCTCGGGACCAAACGCAACATCGTCCTCGACAAGCGTCGCCACCAGCTGGTCGTCGGGATTCTGGAACACCATGCCCGCAGTCGAACGGATGTCGTAGACCAGCTCGGGATCGGACGCGTCCATGCCGTTGACGCACACCGTTCCCGCATCGGGCTGCAGCAGCGCGTTCAAATGCTTGGCAAACGTCGACTTGCCCGACCCGTTTCCGCCGAGGATGCAGAAAAACTCGCCATCCTCGATGTTCAGATCGATGCCATCGAGCGCTGGTGCAGCACCGTCATAGCTAAAGGAAACGCCCCGACACTCAATCATGCGCGGCCTTTGACCTGGTCCTTTTTAGGCGTGATGAGGTTGGAGACCGCCTTGTACACCGCCAGCGTCAACACCGAGTTGAGCACGGTCTTGATGAGGTTAAACGGTAAAACGGCGGGAAGCATGAGCGGCAGAATCACATCGGCCGAGCCATACCAGAACCAAACGCCAATGGTCAGATTCGCAACCATAGAAAGCGCCGTAGCGGCAATGACGCCCAGCGCCAGGCCAATCACGGCACCCTTGTAGGTGTGCATCTTTTGGTAGACGATCGCCGCAGGCAGAATAAAGCCCAGCGTAGCGACCAGGTTCATAAGGGCGCCGACCCAGTCACCCGTGGTAAGCGCATGGATAACGATCGCCATAGCGGCAACAGCAGTGCCGGCACCAGGGCCGTACGCAAACCCGCACACCATCGCCGGCACCAGCGACGGGTCATACGTCAAAAACGGCGCCGAGGGGAGGATGGGCAGCTGCACGTACATAAACAGGGCACCCAAGGCGCACATCAACGCCATGGTAACGAGCTGTTTGGTGCTCCACCTATTCGTGTTCTCAAAATGGATATGCTGCGACTGTTCAGACATAAGATCACCTGCCTCTTTCATCCGGACTCTAACCGTTGGTACTGGGATCTCACCAGTTCAGCCGGCATGCGAACCAACGCACACACGGGTCGCGGACTCATCGGCTCGACGTAGGTCCTCGCCTGCGCCACGGCACCCCTTTGGCACCGCCCAATTTACCGCCAGTGGGGAATTCCACCCCGCCCTGAAACAGCAACTGCAAGTGTAGCACGAGAGGGTATTCGTGCAAGTATGCTGAGGCTAATTTATGGCGGAGATCAGTTGCCAAAGCAACCACGTCCCCCACCCATCCCAAAGCAACGCGCCTTTCGCGCAAAGCGCGAAACAGCGAAGGGGACACGTATCCCTATCGACCACATCCTTCTCCGCCCGCCGGCCTCAAGGCCGTAAACGCAGGGAATCCGGGGGCGGGACGGGGACTTCTCTCCGGAATATTCCGCAGGACGCAAAGAGGCTCCGCAGCGCGAAGCGCGATGCGGAGCCTCTTTGCATGTCCGAGGACGTTCCGGAGAGAAGCCCCGTCACGCCCCCGGATTCCCGGTGGGAGTTCTAGACCTTGTCGGCCTTAGTACATACCGCCGCCCTGCTGACCAGCGGTAGCAGCAGCGATAGCGTCCTCAAGCTGAGTGTTCTTGGGCACATCGGAGACGGTGGCCTCGGTGATGAGGATCAGGCTGGCGACAGAAGCAGCGTTCTGCAGGGTGACGCGGCTGACCTTGACGGGGTCGAGGACGCCCATCTCGATCATGTCGCCCCACTCGCCGTTGGCAGAGTTGAGACCCTGGCCGGCGGGCAGCTCGGCAACCTTGTCGACCACGACAGCGCCCTCAAAGCCAGCGTTCTTGGCGATGGTAGCAACCGGAGCAGTCAGAGCCTTCTTGACGATGTCGACACCGATCTTCTCCTCGGGGTCGTCGAGTTCAACGGCGTCGAGCGCAGGAGCAGCGTCCATGAAGGCGACGCCGCCACCGGCGACAATGCCCTCCTCAACAGCAGCGCGGGTTGCCTGCAGGGCGTCCTCGACGCGGTGCTTGATCTCCTTGAGCTCAGACTCGGTAGCAGCGCCGACCTTGATGACGGCAACGCCACCGGAGAGCTTGGCCAGGCGCTCCTGGAGCTTCTCACGGTCGAAGTCAGAGGTGGTGTTCTCCATCTCACCCTTGATCTGAGCGATACGAGCGTCGATGGCCTCCTTGGAGCCAGCGCCGCCGACGACGACGGTGTTGTCCTTGGAGATGGTGACGGACTTAGCGGTACCGAGCATATCGGCGGTGATGTCAGCGACCTTCACGCCCAGCTCGTCCAGGGCAGCCTGGCCACCGGTGAGGACGGCGATGTCCTCGAGGATGCGCTTGCGGCGATCGCCGTAGCCCGGGGCCTTGACGGCGCAGACGTTGAGGGCGCCACGGATCTTGTTGAGGACCAGGGTCGGCAGAGCCTCGCCGTCGATGTCCTCAGCGATGATGAGCAGGCCACGGCCAGCGCGCTGGACAGCCTCGAGAACGGGCATGATGTCCTGAACGCTGGAGATCTTCTGGTCGGTGATGAGGATGTACGGATCCTTCATCACGGCCTCCATGCGGTCGTTGTCCGTGACGAAGTAAGCGGAGACATAGCCCTTATCAAACTGCATGCCCTCGACGGTGTCGATGGTGATGTCGAACGTCTGGGAATCCTCGACGGTGATGACGCCGTCCTTGCCCACGACCTCCATGGCCTCAGCGATCTTCTCGCCGACCTCGGGGTCACCGGCGGAGATGGTACCGACGGAAGCGATCTGCTCCTTGGTCTCAACCGGCTTGGCCTGCTTCTTCATCTCGGCGACGGCGGCGTTAACGGCCTTGTCGATGCCGCGACGGATGGCCAGCGGGTTGGCGCCAGCGGCGACGTTGCGCAGACCGTCGTTGACGATGGCCTGGGCGAGCAGAGTTGCGGTGGTGGTGCCGTCACCCACGGTGTCGTTGGTCTTGGTGGCAACCTCCTTCACCAGCTGGGCGCCCATGTTCTCGATGTTGTCCTCGAGCTCGATCTCCTTGGCGACGGAAACGCCGTCGTTGGTGATGGTCGGGGCACCGAACGTGCGCTGCAGCGCAACGTAGCGACCCTTGGGGCCCATGGTGACGGTAACGGCGTCGGCCAGAGTGTTGACGCCCTTGGCAAGCTTAGCGCGGGCATCGGTGTTGAACGTAATGTTCTTTGCCATGGTAGGTAATCCTCCAAAAGAAATGTGACTCGCGTCGCCGCTTCCGAGTCCTATGCGGCGGGCGCGTTCAAAGACGAATCAGAGATTCTGACGAGACTAGGCCTCGACGACAGCGTAGATGTCGTCGGCGCGCATCAGCAGATACTTCTCGCCGTCGACCTTGACCTCGTTGCCACCGAACTTACCGTAGATGACAACGTCACCGACCTTGACGTCCATGGGGATGCGCTCACCCTTGTCGTTGACCTTGCCGGCGCCCACGGCAACGATGGTGCCGCGCTGCGGCTTCTCCTGGGCGTTGCTGGCGATGTACAGACCAGAAGCGGTCTTCTGCTCGGCCTCGTCGGGCTTGACCAGAACACGATCTGCAAGCGGCTTCAAAGACGACATGCTTGTCTCCTCCTTTTTGGGCCGCGCGGTTATACCACGCGAATTAACCCTTTTTGTTTGCGTACGCGTTGAATGGTACCCACGAATGGCGGGTTATACAACACGGAGTCAAAAAATCTTATTTTTTGGCACTTAGATTTTCTGAATGCCGGGGGATAACTTAGCGGTGGCCCCCGTGTGGCTCCGGAGGCAGGTTAACTAATTCGAGCCCGGCATTCAGAAAAGTCAGTGCAGCAAAATGGCGATGCGGATAGCGACATGGGCATGGTTTTCGTTGCGCGCACGGGTCCCCTGGGGAGCACCGTGCATTTTTGGGAGTATTCAGCAAGCCAGGACGGCTGCATACACGCCGGACACACCATATTGGTCCCAAGGACGCCTTCGACCGGCGATTTGAGTCGGCAGGCAAACCCCGCCAGGACAAAAAGGCATGCTTCGCGCCGTACCGGAGCCCAAAATGACGTCAATCTCCGCAACGTTACCCAGCCGCAGCGGCACCGGTAGAGCTCGCGGTGCTGAATACTCCGTTTTTTGCACGGCACGGGCGGGGGTACATCAGGATCAGGAAGGACATCCCAGCCTTTTTATGCAATCTGTAATGGGAAGTATGCAAAACACCAAGAGATAGCATTGCTGGTGTCCAAATTGAGCGCGGGGCAGCAGCACCTCCGCCCCGCACCCAAATCCAACAGAGCAGGGACGCTCATGGCGGATCCCCACCAAAACGCAAACGCGGCTCGAGCGCTATCCCAAAAAGGCTGCCCGAGCCGCGCTTAACGGTACGGCATGAATACTTAGCGCTCGTAAATCAAGTTACCTGCCAGGTAGGTGGTCTGAACCTTGGTAGCCTGGAGCTCTTGGGGGTCGATGGTGAGCGGGTTTTGGTCCAGGACTACCAGGTCGGCATACTTGCCGGGCTCCAAGCTGCCGAGGTTTTGCTCGTCGCCCGCTGCATAGGCGCTGCCCAGGGTGTAGTTGCGCAGGGCTGTTGCTGCATCGATGCGCTCGCTCGGTAACCAGCCGCCCTCGGGCCAGTGGCTTTTGGGATCCTGGCGCGTGATAGCCGTGTAGAGCACGTTCATGCTTGTAACAGCTGTGATGGGGCTATCGGTGCCGAAGGCTTGGCGGATGCCGCGCTGCTTATAGGTCGCAAACGGCCACATGATGCGGCTGCGTTCCAGGCCCAGATCGCGCTCGGGGCCGCCCGGGTCGAGTGTAATGTGACAGGGCTGGCTCGAGGCAACGACGTTAAACTTGCGCAGGCGGTCAATGTCCTCGGGCAAGAGGTTCTCCAGATGCTCGAGCGTGTTATGACCGTGCTGGGGCAGGCCGTACAGTTCGGCGGCCTCCTCAAAGATATCGAGCGCGGCATGGATGGCACCGTCGCCGATGACGTGGATGCGCACGGTGTGACCGCGCTCCGCGGCAGCGAGGACCAGTTTGCGCATACGCTCGGCAGGAACCGTCAGGCGACCTTGATCGCCCGGGAAGCGCGGGTTGGTATAGGGCTCGGTGAGATAGGCCGTGTGTTCGCTCGACACGCCGTCGAAAAACTGCTTAAAACCAGGCGCCGAGAGCAGCGCATTGTTCGCGTAGCGGGTCTGCAGCTCTTCCAAGCGCGACTGGTCATCCAGCAGCGTGGGGAACAGATGGGCTCGGATGCCCAGCTTGCCGGCTGCCTGCAGTTTGTCGTAGACGTCGTCGCGGATAAAATCGCAGCCCGGCATGGGCATGAGCGACATATCGCAGATCGAGGTGATGCCCTGCTCGGCCATACGCCTCATTTGATCGGCGTAAGCGCTTGCGATGCGATCCTCCCCCAGCCACTCAAGGCAGCGCGGTAGCAGCTGCATGGCAGCCGCCTCGTGAGCAATGCCCGTGAGCTCGCCGTTTGCGTCCTTGTCGTAGCTGCCGCCTGCTGGTGGCTCGCTGTCGCGCGTGACGCCGAGCGCCTCGAGTGCGCGGCTGTTGAGCCACAGCGTGTGCCCGTCGCCCGAATACATAACACAGGGACGATCGGGGAATGCCACATCGAGCGACGCCTTGGTAGGATGCTCGGGCGGGTCCCAACGGTAGTCGCGCCAGCCCTGCGTCACAACCCAAGCGTCACTAGGCAGGTCCTGGGAAAACTCGAGCGCATGTTGCACCAACGCCGCCTCGGACGTGCCCATATCCATGAGCATGTACGGCGAGGAACCGACCGAGGTATGGAAGAAGTGCAGATGAGCGTCATGGAAACCGGGGCAGACAAACTGCTCGCCGTAGTCGATAACCGACGTAGCGGCAGGAGCGGCGGCGATCACGTCATCGGGCGCACCGACTGCGACGATACGGTCGCCTGCGATGGCAATCGCCAGCTCGCGGGCGGTATCGATGCCGTCTTGCGCGGTAAAGACGTTCTTGGAGCGGATAATCCGATCGATATGTTGCATGGGCATCCCCATCTCTGGCAGGAAATTCAACACCCCCGAGTGTACTCCCCCGCCCTTGTAACAAAACCCCAAGCGGCAAACGGCAACTTTACCAGCCCTAGCGGCAGGTGGCATACTGGAGAGAGCCTGTACGATTTTGCGATCAACCCAGCAAGGAGCAAATCGACCATGACGAAGACCAAGGCACAGCAGATTATGGCGGCGACCGAGGCTCGCGCGGCTGACGACGTCACCGCGGCCATCAAAGATATCGCTACCGAGTTTGAGCCCTATATCATCAAGCAGCGCCGGCACTTCCATAAGCACCCGGAGCTGAGCCTTGCCGAGGAGCGCACGACCTCCGACATCGCCAACCAGCTCGACGCCATGAATATCCCCTACGAGCGTCCGCTCAAGACCGGCTTGGTGGCAACGCTTCGCGGTACCGCGCCGGATGCCTACCGCGAGGACGGCACGCCACGCCGCCGCATCCTGCTGCGCGCCGACATCGACGCCCTGCCCGTCACCGAGCAGACCGGCGAAGAGTTCGCCAGCGTCAACGAGGGCTGCATGCACGCCTGCGGCCACGACTGCCATATCGCCATGATGCTCGGCACGCTGCAAATCCTGCGCCATATGACCGACGACATCCACGGCGAAGTCCGCATCGTCTTCCAGCCCAGCGAGGAAAACGGCCAGGGCGCCAAACTCATGATCGGCACGGGTGTGCTCGACGGCGTCGATGGCGCCTACGCCGCGCACATCTGGAGTGAGGTCGACGCCGGCACCGTGAGCTGCGAGCCCGGTCCGCGCATGGCCAATACCGACTGGTTCCGCATCGACGTCCGCGGCACCTCGTGCCATGGCGCCATGCCCCAGCGCGGCCACGACGCCGTCATGGTTGCCGCCGAGATCGTCAACGCCCTGCAGACCATCGTCTCGCGCGAAATCAGCCCCTACGAGCCGGCCGTCATCACCGTCGGCGAGCTGCACGGCGGCACCGCGCGCAACGTTATCGCCGGCACGGCCTACCTCGCCGGCACGGTGCGCACCTACGGAGATTCGACCCACGAGGAAATGCCGGAGCTTATGCGCCGCATCGTGGAGCATACCGCGGCCGCCTTGGGCGCCGAGGCAGAGCTCACCGACTACACCATCGCCAACTACAAGGTCGAAAACGACGCCGCCTCGAGCGAGCGCTGCCGTCAGGCTGTAATCAAGTGCCTGGGCCCCACCGGCCAAGGCCATTATCGCGGCACGCTTTCGGGCGAGGATTTTTCGGAGTACCTGCGTCGCGTACCGGGCGTGCTCGCCTTTGTAGGTACGCGCAACCCCAAGATTGGCGCCACGTACGCCCAACATTCCTGCTTCTACAAGATCGACGAGACCGTTCTGGCAAAGGGCTCCATGGTGGCCGCCCAGTATGCTATCGACTTTTTGGCCGAGCCCACGCAAGAGGAGCTCGACGGCCCCGCGATTACCGCGGTCGCCGAAACCAACCCCGATCTGGCCGCCAAGTTGCGCTCTGCCAAGGCGACGACCGCCGAGGCTCGCGACGCCATCCATGATGCCCGAACGGCTCGCCATGCCGCGATCAAGGGCATCCACGACGCACGCGCTGCTGCACGCCGTGAGGAGAAGCACGACGAGTAATCGATTCGCCGGCATCTCGCAGTCATAGCCACATCGCGATGTCAAAGCGGGGGCGGACGTTTCGACACGTCCGCCCCCGCTCATTCTTCAAGCGCTATTTCTACCATTTCTACCCCGTCCCCAAATAGCAGGCGGCGTGGCTACTCGTCCTGAGGCTCCTCGTCGGAGCTTGGCTCGGACGCCGGCTCAGGTGCAGGTGCCGGCTCAGGCTCAGGCTCAGGTGCAGGCTCGGACTCAGATGCCGGCTCAGGCTCGGTCGCGGGAGCGGGTGCAGGTGCCGGCGAAGCATCCGGAGCACCGTAACCCGAAGGGGTGGACTTCTTCTCGAAGGGCAACACAAAAGTCAGGACGTCGTCCTTATCCTCATCGGCCCACTCGCTTGCATAGCGTGCGGCCCAATAGCCAACGGCACGGTGCTTGAGTATCTTGCCAAAGACCGTAAGAAATACGGTGGCAAAAGCGACCAGCACCAAGAACAGCGCGAGCGTGACGCCACCGCCGGTAACAATTGCCTCAATACCCGTAGGACGATAGTAGTAGCTATACATACCGACAGAGGCAATGGCGCCAAAGACGACCGTCAAGATCCATGTGACAACGTTGGCGACCAGGCCCGTCAAAAACTCGGGAAGGAACGAAGCACAGAACAGCTTGGTCTTGTTGTGCTTAAACGCCGCCCAGACCTTATCGAGCGAAAACGCGCTCTCGACACGCCCGGTCACCGCAAAGTGCATCACGGCGATGTCGGCGAACATCTTAAAGAAGACACCCAGAATCGCCGAGGCAATTAGCGCCAGGACAAGCAGGCCAAGCGAGCCAAACAGCGCAGCCTCGAGCGCATAAGAGCCGTAATAAGAATACGAGCCCGCAGCGCCAATTACCACGCCCTCCACCAGCGAAAGCACTACACCGATAACGGGAATGGCAGCGATAACCTCGAGCACGACCGAAATAACGCTCGAAAAGACTCCGAGACCAAACGACGTGGAACGCATCAGCGGACGATCCATGCCGTCATCGATCTTAAGCGACAGATCGCGACCCCACTCGATGCCAAAGCCGGAACCGCACACGCTCGCAATGCAAGCTGCCAAAAAGCCGATGGCAGCCGCAATGCCGCCGATAACGGGAATAAACAACACGAGCACCGACACAACGCAAATCAGCGCCGGCAAAAACGCGATTTGGCATACACGCTGAAGCACACCCGGAGTCTTGGTCATATCTTGGAACGCCTGAGCCACACAGCCCTTTGGCGCATTCGCCACGGGCGGTTGCGGAACAAACTGCTGGGGCTGAGGCTGTCCCTGGGGAGCGGGGCCAGCGGCACCGGCATTAGGAGCACCACACACGCCGCAGAACTTGTCGTTATCGCCCATGGGGGCGCCACACTGCGAGCAGAACATAGAATCATCCCTTCGTATCTTGAACAAATCACTTGGATCGCAAACGATGTCTTTAGCATCATTATTGCCCAATGTGGGGTCAAATACTCAAAGATGACCGATTTGCAAGATACACGGCGCCAGCAGGCGGTTCGTTGAATACGTCTGTGCTAGTTCGTTCCGCGGAAGCCCTTGCCGACAATCTCGGAGCTGTCGACGATCGTGATAAAGGCACCCGGATCGACCTCGCGCGCATAACGGCGCAGCTGCACGGCCTCGCGACGGCTCAGCACGCTCATGATCACCGTCACGCACTTGCCCGAGAAGGCACCGTAGCCGCGACTGATGGTCGCCGTACGGTTGAGATGCTTGACGATAAACTCCTCGACCTTAAGGGGCTCGGAGCAAATGACCGTGCAGACTTTGCGCAGGTGAATGCTCTCAATGGCTTTGTCGACCACAAGCGTCTTGGCAAACAGGCCGAGCACGCAATACAGACCGACACGCGGGCCATACAAAAAGGCCGCGATGACCACGATGCCGATATCAACCAACAGCAGCGCGCGGCCAATCTCGAGCGTCGTGCGGCGCTTGAGGATCATGGCAAGAATGTCCGTGCCGCCCGTCGAGGCGCCAATATCAAAGACAATAGCGCTGCCGAGCGCCGGCAAGATGACGGCAAAGCACAGGTCGAGCCACATATCACCCGTCAGAGAGACATCGGTCGGAATAAAAAGCTCAAACAGCGAAACATAGGCGGACAACGCAAACGAGGCGAAGACGCTCCACAGGATTGCCTTGCGCTCCAAAAAGATAAAGCCCAAGACGACGAGAACCGCGTTGATAATCCACATAAAGACGCCGACGGGCAGGGTCGGGAACAGCGTAGACAGAATGACCGACACGCCCGAGGTGCCGCCAAAAGCAAAGTGATTAGGGGTTTTAAACGCAACGATGGCGAAGGCCGTAAGAATCAGGCCCAGATTGAGCTCGGCAAAAAAGCGCGGGAAGCCCGGCTCCTGGCTGCGCTTTTGGCCGGCACGCTCGCCGCGCTCGATATCGGTGCGATCAACCACGCGCTCCATCGGCACCACGGGAGGACGATGTACCTCCTCGGCAGCACGCGACGCCGCCTCTGCCGCAGCGGCCTCGATTGCCCATGCCTTGCTTTCTGTTTCGTGCTCGTCGGCCATTACGGCAACCCCTCGTTAACAATTTGGAAACAATGCGCCCATTAGGGTAACGCGGAACGCGACGATTGCAACCCCTAGTTAGACGAGCGGTATGCCTACATCGGGGGGCATACAAATAACGGCCGGCCACGCTTTTGCTTGCGCGGTCGGCCGTTTAACGTTTTCGCAGATAAAACCTGCCAAAACAAACCTGTCCCTTTTTGGAAGGTTATTCGTGCTGGCTGGTGCGGTGCTCGTACTCCTCGGGGGTGATGACGTCCTCGATACGCAGGTTGACACCCGCCACCTCAAGGCCGGTCATCGCGGCAAGGCGCTCGGTGACACGCGCCTTGACATCGTCGAAGATCGCGGGCGCATAGGCGCCGTACTCGATAATGACGGAGATGTTGACGACCACGCGATTGTCATCGGTGACCTCGACCGTCACGCCCTTGGTCAGATTCTCGGCACCAAACTGCTCCTGCACAAAGTGCATAAGGTTACCCTTCATGCCCAGAACGTGCGGAACCTCGCGGGTGGCCATGGCAACGATCTTCTCGATCACACCGTTGGAATAGGTCAGCGAGTCCTCGGACTCGACCTCGACAAGAGCCTCGTCCTCGAGCGTCACATCCTCGGCTTCGGCGACGACCGCCTCGTTCTCCTCGAGCTCGGTATCGGCTACATCGACCTTCGTATTAAAAGCCATGGTTCCTCCTTATGCCTGCCGCGGATGCGACAGTCGAATACATATTAGCGGCCGCTAAACAGACGGCCGAAGAAGTTGACGATCCCGTTCTCGCCGTCGCGAATTTGGCCGATCACGGCGCCGATCAGCACGAAGAATGCAATGACGAGCGTGTCCCACAGGCCGAGCGTGAGCACCAACACGGCGAGGATAAAACCAGCGACGGCGCCAAGCGTGGTGTTGGGATGACGCACAGCATAGCTCCAGATGGCAGCGCCCGTACCCTTGATGAGACCCATAGCCTCGTCAAAATCCGCGGCTGCCGCGTCTTGTAACTCGGTTGCCTCTGCTTTGGAATCAACAGGTTCGTTCGCCGGCGTGGCGCTCTGGTCAATCGTCAGGCGCGGCGTACGAGCGGTCTTATCTTGATTGGTATCACTCACCGGAAACCTCCACGGTCTGGACGGTAGTCTTGGACGGCAAAAAACGGACGCGTGCGGTCGTGCCCGGCGTGCCGAGCATGGTGTCGCAAGCTTCCTCGATGCGCTGCTGCATCGCGGTAGCCAGAGATGCCACGTCCTTATCGTCAAGCGCGATAGCCTCGACCTTAAAACGGACGTGCGAATCGTCGGAGCCTTGGACGCGGGCCTCGACATGCTCGACCATCACGCGATCGTCGCGCTCTGCCGCAGTGCGAGCGCACGAAGAAAGCGCCGCAAGGGTAACCTCGATATTGCGCTCCCCCGCCGGATGCACGCAGGACGGCTCGCGACGAGCAAACATCAGGCGGAAGAAGCTTACCAGCACGCCGATCGCCACAACTCCGCCGCATGCCGTCACGACAATGCGCGGCATGGGGTCGCGCATCAGCAGCATAAAGCGATACGTATACGGTCCCCAAAACTGGCAGACAAGCGTACCCAGCGCCACGATGGCGGCGGCAAGATACACAATCGCTAGGGCTCGTTTGAGTACGCGCACGTGGCGCTCCCTTCAAATCTCGGCTCTCGAAATGCAAAACGGTTCGCATCATTATAAAAGAGCCGGGTCCGGTGCTCTACGCACGCGGATCCGGCTCATCTATTCCACGAGGCTTGCATGCTCGCTTCATTATGCCCAGATATGCACGGCTTAACCCGTGCGGGCGCTACTCCTCCTCGAGGGCAGCGATGACCTCGTCGGTCATGTCCATGGTGCTGTAAACATCCTGGACGTCGTCGAGCTCCTCAAGACGGTCGATGAGGCGCTGAACCTTCTTGGCGTCGGCGCCGGAGACCTCGGTCGGGGTGGTCGGGACCATGGTGGTCTCGGAGCCCTTGACCTGGACGCCCTGCTCCTCGAGCGCCTTGGAGACAGCCATGACCTCGTTGGCAGTAGTCCAGACGATCCACTCCTCGCCGGCGTCCTCGTAGTCCTCGCCGCCGGCCTCGGCGATGGCCATCATGAACTCATCCTCGTCACCGGCAGCACCGTTGGCGATCATGGTCTCCTTCTTGGCGTTCTCGTCCAGGATCTCCTTGGCGACGACGATCTGGCCCTTGCGCTCAAACTGGAAGGCGACGGAGCCGGAGGTGCCCAGGTTGCCACCAGCATGGGAGAAGGCGGAACGGACATCAGCAGCGGTACGGTTGCGGTTGTCGGTCAGGCAGTCGACGTAGACGGCGACACCGGCGGGACCGTAGCCCTCGTACACGATGTTCTCGTAGACGGCGGCGTCAGCACCCGAACCAAATGCCTTGTCGATAGCGGACTTGATCTTGTCCTTGGGCATGGACTGAGCCTTGGCCTTGGCAACGGCAGCGGCGAGGCTGGCGTTGTTCTCGGGCAGCGGGTCGCCGCCGAGACGGGCAGCAACGGTGATGTTGCGGCTCAGCTTGGAGAAGAGGGCGGAACGCTTGGCGTCCTGCGCGCCCTTACGATGCTTGGTTGTGGCCCACTTAGAGTGTCCGGACATACGTGTCTCCTATCGGTTTCGACCTAAAGCCCAGCGCAGATGCTCGGGCAATATAAACAAACGTCGTTATGATATACCTACTGGCCTGCGAGATAAACCCCAAAATGAAGGCGTCGTGATGATGACCCCTTTGGTGCAAAGAAACCTGACCCCCAATGCACCAAGTTAGGACCAGAGGAAGTCGCTGCGGGTGACGGTGGCGCCGATGGCGAAGGGCATGCAGGCGATGACCGGATACAGGTAGCGCATGTAGGTCGAGCCGTTGCACGGGCCAATCAGGCACACGGCAAGCACGCCCAACAGCGGCACCCAGATCGCCAGCGCACGCCATGAATGACGACGCAGCAGGTAGACCACCACGGCGATCATGATCCACACATAGGTGGCCGAGCTCATGGTGAGCGAAATAAACGGGATGCGTTGTACTGCCACGCGATACAGGTTGATCAGGTGGTCGCACCAGCGCACCACGTTGCTGTCTACCGGATGGAAGTCGAAGTATTTGAGGTTGTCGGGGCGCGCCATGATCTCGGCACTACGCGCCGTGCTGTAGACCCAGGCATCGCGGGCACTCGGATAAAAGTAGCCGTAGTAGTTATTGATGAGCGCCGAGAAATAACACTCGGGATCCTTTTTGAACATCTGGGCCCACACCTCAAAATAGGCCTTGATGTCCTCCTGCGAGGCATACTCGTTAAAGCAATTTTTGACGGCGTCCGACTTATCCGGGTTGTAACGGCGGCCCAGGTTCTCGTACTTGAGCACACGGTCGATCACGGCACGCTCTTCGTCGGTCACCGAACCGTCGCAAGGAGCCTCCACGATGGCGCCGTCCTCCTTAACCGTGGGGTTGACGCCCGAGTTGAGGCCGTCGTGCTTTTGGACGAAACGAGCCGTCTGCTGGAACGGAATCGAGAGGATTTCGCGCTTGGAGCCGGGCGTAATGTCGTGCGCCGGCATAAAGACCTTGGTGAAGTACATATTAGAGGCAAGGCAGAGCGCGAGCACCGCGAGAACGCCAACCCAGCGGAAACGCGGGATGGCGCCCGAAGGCGCAGCGCCAGTCTGCTTGGCTGCACGACGAGCCACATGCACGTCCCATACGCAAAACGCCGCCGCGATTACGCATGCCGCCAGGGGAAACACCAGGCCGCCGTTGCGCAGAAACGTGGAACCCATGGCGCCCAGAGCGAGCAGCAGCCAGTCGTGGCGCGCAAAGAGCACGGGGGCTTTCTCGCCCGCTCGCTCGACATTGGCATCACGACGGGGCAAGCCACATGCCACGAGCTTGACGGTCTGCACCAACAGCACCAAAAACGCGTCGGCAAAGAGCACGTCTTTGGTGAGCAACGCCGCGTAGTTAGAGAACATCGGCATAAACGCAAAGAACAGCAGGATCGCACCGCGAACCGGCAGGCTCACGCCCAGTTTGCGCAGCGACGAAATGGAATAGGCCATGCAGGCGGCCGTGATGGCGAACTGAGCACAGGTGTAGATGGCAAGACCCGCGTTGGCGCTGTTGAACAGTGAAAGCCCCAGCTGGACGCACGAGCCGATAATGGCCGTGTGCACTACGGGATGATGCCCGTTGAGCAGCACGTTGGGGTTGAGTAGGCGCAGGTAGTCGCTCGTGCCATTGGGATAGTTGAACCACTGGCGAATCTGCGCGCCCGTATCTCCCATAAAAAGGCCGGGCAGCGAAGCGATGAGCGTGGGCGTCCAGGCGATCATAAGCACCAGGAAGGGCCCGGCAAAGGGATGGACCGAGAGCACGGCGTGAGTCACACGCCATACGCGGCCAAAGTGCGCTTCGGAAAACGGGATGCGTCGGGAGCTCAGCCAATCTAGACACTCAAAGGCAAGGTAGAAGGCAACGACCGCCAAGAGCATCCAGCCCGCGCCGCCAATCCAGGCGCAGATGATGCGGGCTTTGTCGCCAAGGACAATCTCGGCCGAGTCGGTGAGATCGTAGCTGCGGCCGAACACCATGCAGACGGCAAAGAACAGCGACGGCAGAACGATCGATGGACGCCAGGTGTCGCCACGGCCAAAGAACACGTAGCGAAACGGCAAGGTGAGCAGGCAAGCAAGTGCAAGCAGCATGACCGCGTCGGTATGGCCGGCAAACGAGAGGAGCACCTCGTAGCACACGTACAGCATGCCCGAGGCTTTGGGGTCAATCGCCAAGACTGCGTTGCTCGACACCGGGGAGGGATCGATGGAAAACGCCGTGGTCGCTAACAGCGCGAGCAAAAATGCGATGAGCGTCTGCTTGGCGGGGTAGCGCTTAAACCAGACGATGCGGGCAGCGTCGCGCGCAGCCGTTGTGGAGAGATCGGAATCCTTCACAGTCCGAAAGCCTTTCTAGAAACCTGCCAAAAAGGGACAGGTTTATTTTGGCAGGTTTTATCTGGGGAAACGTTACGGTTCTGTCATCGTTGCCCAGCGAATCACTACAAAGGTGCCTGTCCCCTTTGTGGTAGTTAGGCGTCGAGGTAGATGCGCTGGGGTTGGTTGCGGCGACGAGCAAAGATGATGAGCGCCAGGCCCGCGATTACGAGCGGCAGGCTCAGCAGCTGACCCATGGTGATGACGCCGCCCAGCAGATAGCCCAGCTGCGCATCGGGCACACGCACAAACTCAATCAAAAAGCGAACGATGCCGTAGCCCATCACAAAGACGCCCATAAACGTGCCTTGGGGCAGTAGCGGCTTTTTGCGGCAGAATGCAAAAGAGCACAATACCCTCGAGGAATGCCTCGTAGAGCTGGGAGGGATGGCGCGGCATATCGCCCGCGGTGCCGCCAAAGATCACGCCCCAGGGCAGATCGGTCGGCTTGCCCCACAGCTCGCCGTTGACAAAGTTGGCGCAGCGTCCCAGACATAAGGCCAGCGGAGCACCGATAACGGCAAGGTCGGCGATGGTCCAGGCGTCGAGCTTGTACATGCGGCACACGAGCACGCCGCCGATGATGCCGCCCACCAGGCCGCCATGGAAGCTCATGCCGCCTTCATTGGTAGCAAAGATCTCGAGCGGATGCGCCCAGTAGTAGCCGTCGCCATAAAAGATGACGTAGAACAGGCGGGCGCCAATGATAAGGCCAAAGACCACGCCGACCACGACACTCGTCAGGTCGTCGACCGTAATGTCAAAACCCCAACGGCGCTGCGTGCGGTACATGACGACCGCCGTGAGCAGGGCGCCGACCACGTAGGCCAGGCCGTACCAGTAGATGGTGATGGGGCCCGCCGAGATCGCGACAGGATCAAGCATATGGTAGAAGTCGTTGAGCATGTCGACCCTCCTACTCCCTACATACAAATGCGGCCGCGGGCCTTGCGCTCGCAGCCGCATATTTGGGCGTAACGTCTATGCGGAGTATGCCGTCCGCAGCTTTCGCATCTTAGAACGGCGCGTACTCGTCGTACAGGTCCTCGGCCTCGCCGGAAGCATTGACCTGCTCAACGCGGGTAACGCCGGGCACATGCTCCTTCAGGATACGCTCAATGCCCATGGACAGGGTCAGCGAGCTCATGGGGCAGCCGGCGCAGGCGCCCTGCAGTTCCAGTTTGACGACGCCCTCGTCGTCAACGCCCACATACTCCATATCGCCGCCATCGGCCTGCAGGTTGGGGCGAATCTCTTCAAGAACCTTCTTAAGCAGCTCTTCGTTAACAGCCACAGGGGCTCCTTTCTCACAATAACGCGGGCGCGCCCGCGGACAGAAGCTATGTTACTACAGCCATGTACCCGCTCACGAGCCGTCCATGCGCGCAGACGCGACTTTCACGAGTAGTCAATTTGGGACGGGGCTCTTTGAGCTGCGTTCGTCGTCAGATAGCGACAACGCATATTACTGTCGAGCCTGTCCCCCGGTACCAATCTGAACATCGACGATGACCTGGCGGTAGCTGATGCCGCAAGAGTCAAGAATGCGGCGGCTGATACGGCCGTCGTCGGTATCGGCATACTTGTTGTCCAGGTAGACGACCTCGCCCACGCCCACCTGCGCCAGGATCTTGGCGCAGTCGTGGCACGGGAACAGCGTGACGTAGACCGTGGAACCCTCAAGGTCTTTGAGCGAGCCGCGGTAGTTGAGCACGGCGTTGGCCTCGGCATGCACCACGTAGTTGTGCTTATCCTGCAACGGGTCGTCGCTCGTGCCCCACGGGAAAAAGTCGTCGTTGAGTGCCGAGGGCGTACCGTTGTAGCCCACCGAAAGGATGCGGTGGTTGGTGTTGGCGATGCACGCGCCCACCTGCGTGTTGGGGTCCTTACTGCGGCGCTGCGCGGCGATGGCCACGCTCATAAAGAACTCATCCCAGCTAATAACGTCGCGGCGCTTGCCCGACGCGGTTTGATGAAGATCGTCCGACATGGCAGACACCTCCGAAATCGCAATAGTTTGACCCATTGTAGCAGGTGGAAGGTGGAGACGTTTTTGTCCCATCGCCCCCATCGCTACGCGCGGCGGGGCTTTTGGTTGATGTGGTACAGCTCGGCGAGACCCCGCAGCGTCAGCGCGTCGTCGACCGTCAGGCTATGGCCGACAAGGGCCGCAAGCGCCTCGGCATCGTCGCCGGTAATGACGATGGGCACATCGCCCTCCCCCGCGGCCTTGGTCGCGCGCATCTCGGCAAGCACCATGTCGAGCATGCCATCGATGCGGGCAACCTCGCCCAAGACCACGCCCGAGCGCATCGCCTCGCGCGTGTTGCGGCCGATGACGTGTGTCGGCGCCGAGGGCTCAACCTGCGGCAGGCGCGCCGCAGCGGCCGAAAGCGAGCGGGCGCCAAGTGCCAGACCCGGCGCGATGACGCCGCCGACAAAGGTTCCGTGCGTATCGATGACCTCGATATTGGTCGTAGTGCCCAGGTCGATCACGATGCACGGAGAGCCGTAAACGGCCCGGGCCGCCACGGCGTCGGCGATGCGGTCGGGGCCGATCTCGGCCGGGTCGTCGTAGTGCACGGGCATGCCGGTCTTGAGGCCCGGCCCCACCGTGAGCACGCGTCCCGTGCAGGTGCGGGAAAGCGCCGCCTTCCACGGGCGCTCGAGCGCCGGCACCACGCAGCTCAGCACTGCCGCCGTGGGCACGAGCGCGCCGGGCATGCCCGCATCGGCCGCCAGCGCGGCCATGACTTGGGCGAGACGCATACGCGCTTCGTCGGCCGTAATGCTCGATGGCGTCGTGATCTCGCACGTCGCAAGCGGGCATTCCTGCGCCGCGGCCGAATCCTCGGCAAACAGACCAAAGCGAATGAACGTGTTGCCCACGTCGACCGTCAATATATATGCGCACCCATTAAGCATCGTCGGCGCTCCTTTCGTCTGCCCAGCAGTATATCGCCTACCTAAACCAGTCATCCCAAAATGACTAGCTTACGGCTATACTGGTGCGCGGTCGCGCGCGAGCTCACGCGGCGGCCCTTGGTAACCCGACTTCCCGCGCCGTATCCGTAACGGCGCTCCCGGGGGAAGCGGATATACGCAAAGGAGTTCTATATGAGCAATCCCTCGAACCGCGCTTCGATGCGCGGGCAACTCACGCTGCGCGGTGTCGTCATCGGCGTCCTTGGCTGCGTGATCATCACGGCAAGCTCGGCCTACACCGCCCTCAAGATGGGCGCACTCCCCTGGCCGATCGTCTTCGCTGCCGTCATCTCGCTGTTCTTCCTTAAGCTCATGGGCAATGCCAGCCTCAACGAGGCCAACGTCACCCACACCATCATGTCCGCGGGCGCCATGGTCGCCGGCGGCCTGGCGTTTACCATCCCGGGCGCCTGGATGCTGGGCTATGCCGACCAGATCAGCTGGCTCGACATGTTTATCGTGGCACTCGCCGGCACTATCCTGGGCCTGCTGGCCACGGCACTCATCCACCGTCACTTTATCGTGGACGCCGCGCTTGAGTTCCCCACCGGCAACGCCGCAGCTCAGACCCTGCGCGCCACCGAGGCCGGCGGCAAGACCGGCAAGCAGCTCTTTGGCTCCATGGCCATCGCCGGCATCTACAGCGTGCTTCGCGACGCTCTGGGCGTGGTGCCCAGCATGCTGTGCGCGCTCAATATCCCCGGCGTGACCTTTGCCATCTATAACTCGCCCATGCTGCTCTCCGTCGGCTTCCTCGTGGGCTTCGCCCCCGTCGCGTTCTGGTTTGCCGGCGCGCTGCTGGGCAATTTTGGCATCATCGTGGGCGGCACCGCTGCCGGTCTATTCGACGTTGTGACTGCGCAGGGCATTGTTAAGTCCCTGGGTATGGGCCTTATGATGGGCTTTGGCGTCGCCGTCGTCCTCAAGGACATCCTGCCGCAGGTCGCCGGCATCGTCCGCGGTCTTGCCGCCGACAGCTCCACCGACACCGACGAGCAGTCGCTCATCTCGGGCTCCCTTAAGCTCGACGCCGGTATCATCGGCCTGGGCGCTGCCGCCATCGCCGTGATCATCGCCATCGTGCTCGACCTTGGCCCCGTTCCGGCCGTCATCGTCACGCTGTTCACCTTTGTCACCACCATCATGAGCGCACAGAGCTGCGGCCAGACGGGCATCGACCCCATGGAGATCTTTGGCCTCATCGTCATGCTCATCGTGGCTGCCTTCGCTCAGATCGCTCAGGTCAAGCTGTTCTTTATCGCTGGCATCGTAGCCGTGGCGTGCGGCCTTGCGGGCGACGTCATGAACGACTTTAAGGCCGGAGCCGTGCTGGGCACCAACCCGCGTGCGCAGTGGATCGGCCAAGCCATCGGCGGCATCGTAGGCGCCCTGGTCGCCGCCGCCGTCATGGTCGCGCTCGTCACCGCCTATGGCCCGGACGCCTTTGGCCCCGACAAGAGCTTTGTTGCCGCGCAGGCAAGCGTGGTCGCCACCATGGTCTCGGGCATCCCGAGCGTGCCGTGGTTCGTTGGCGGCTTTATCGCCGGCATCGTCATGTACTGGCTCGGCATTCCGGCCATGATGATTGGCCTGGGCGTGTACCTGCCGTTCTACATGTCACTCACGGCATTCCTGGGCTCCTGCGTCAAGCTCGCCTACGACAAGTGGTCCGCCCACCGCGACGCCACCGCCGGTCTTTCTGACGAGGAGAGGGCTGCCAAGGACGCCGCCTTCCAGGAACAGGGGCTGGTTGTCGCCAGCGGCCTGCTCGGCGGCGAGTCCATCGTCGGCGTTATCCTGGCGTTTGTCTCCGTGGGCTTAAGCCTGCTGGGCTAAGCTGAGCAGCTGCTCGACAGCAACCATATTGCCTACGATTTGCCCGGTCGGTAGCTTTCGCGGCTACCGACCGGGCTTTTTGATATCGAAACAAAGAAAGGCCAGCGCGCTGCGTTTAACAGCGCGCCGGCCTTATCGGTTAAGCTATCGAAGCGTTCCTGCTCTGAACCGAAGTTCGTTGCAGAATCTACGCTCGAAACGCTACATCTGCTTGCGACGACGATCGCCCAGCGTCACGCCCGCAGCCACGAGCGTAATACCGCCGATGACGAACACCTCGCCCGCAAGAGCGGAGTCATCACCGGTCTGGGCGAGTGCAGCGTCCGCAGCCTTCTTCTTGGCGACAGGAGCCTTTGCAGCAGCCTGCGCAACCTGAGGCTTGGCCTGCGGCTCGGCCTTGGGATGATACTTGTCGTACTCGGCCTGCGCAGCAGCCAGGGCATCCTTGGCATCGTCAAACTCGGCAAGCGCGGCGGCATAGGCGTCGTTGGCATCGGACAGCTTGGCATCGGCATCGCTCAGAGCAGCCTTGAGACCAGCGGCGGCATCGACGGCAGCCTTATAGCGAGCGTAGGCAGCGTTCAGCTTGACCAGCTTCTCGTTGCCCGTCGTGCCCGCGGCAAGGGATGCCTTGTGGTCGACAGCCTCAAGATCGGCCTTGAGTGCCTCGTCGTTGGCAAGCTCGGCCTTGGCCTTGACGATATCGAGGTTCGCATCGACGACGGCTTCGTTGGCGGCCTCGAGCTGCTTTTGGGCATCGGCGACACCGGCGACGGCAGCGTCATAGGCGGCCTTGGCGTCGTCGACCGCCTTCTGGGCGCCGGCGAAGCGCTCGAAGGCCTTGTTTGCGCCGGCCAGCTCGCCCTCGGCGGCCTTGGCCTTCGCCTGTGCGTCGGACAGGGCCTGCGTCTTGGCGGCAACTGCCTGCTTGGCGTCCGAAAGAGCGGTCGCGGCGTGCGTATCTGCGGCCTGAGCCTTGTCAACGCCAGCCTGGGCGGCATCGTCGGCCTTCTTTGCCTCGTCAAGCGAGCCCTGCTTATTCGCAAGGTCCGCCTGGGCGGCATCGCGCTTGGCGGCAAGGTCCTTGACCGAAGCGGTAGCGTTGTCATACGCCTCGTTGGCCTGATCGGACTTTACCTTGGCGGCGTCGTAGGCGCTCTGAGCATTCAGTTTACGAGTCGACGCCTTAGAGGCGTTCGTCTGGCAATCGGCGAGCGTCGCGTTGGCCTTGTCGAGAGCAGTCTGCGCAGTGGCAGCCTCGGCCTTAGCAGTATTGAGGTTCTGCTGAAGAGCGTCAATGTCAATACCAGAAGCATCGAGCTCGCTCTTGGCAGCATCATAGGCACCCTTGGCGGTTGCAGTGGCAGCCTGAGCGCTCTCGTACTCGCCCTTGGCAGTATTCATGCTCGTGTCGGCAGCTTTAAAGGCCTCTTGAGCGTCATACTGCTTGTTGAGTGCAGCGTTATAGGCAGCGCTAGCAGTTCCAAACTTTTTCTGTGCTTCGGTAAGCTTGCTCTGAAGCTCCTTGAGCTGTTGCTTTTGCGCCTGGGTGCCGCCGGCGCTATAAGCAGAATCGATATAATTGTTCACGAGCTTCTTGAACTCGGAGACAGTGAAGTCTTTTTGGCTCGCGCTTCCGCTATAGTCGAAAATAGTTACCTCGGAATCGGTGTTCTTACCGCTACCGGTTGCGATGCCGATGGCCTCGTTACCCGCATCGATAATGTTGAGATAGTGGCCACATTTCGAATACACGTTGTTATAGTTCCAATAGATGTAGTCAGAATCGTAGCGATGGGCTGCGAGGTCGCTATTAGTAGCAGCCTCTTGGTCAAACAGCTCCTTCTCCTCCGTATAGAGACCGGTGTAGGGCCAGCCGAGTGTGTCGACAGTCTCGCCTCCCATGTAGACGCCGCCACCACCGGCGAGATTCTCACTAGAATCGAAGTACAAATTCGAGTGTCCCCAAATATTCGATGAATAGGATGCGTTGAGCGCTGCTGCAGCCGTCATACGGAGGCTAACGCTAAGCTCCGACTGACCGTTGGCCTTGCGGATGTTGTTCTGAGTATCGAGATACGTCAGCGCATTGCGCAGCTGCTCGAGAGAGAGCGGATTGGTCTCGCGAGACATATCCTGATCGACATAGCTGTCATACCAGCTAGCCTTGTCATATCGCTCGTCCTTGTTGGGCGCGCCAGTGAGCATAGACGATGCAGCGCTGGCATTGGCCTTCTGCTGGGCAGTAAAATCGCTGCTGTTGCTAATGTAGGCCATAAAACCGAGCATGCCATTATTGATGATGTCTTGATCGACAGTCATGTTGGACTTGAGCTCGGCAATCTGCTGCTCAAGCTTGTCCACCTCTGCGCTAGCGGCATCGCTGGCAGCCTCCGCAGCGTCTGCGGCATCGCATGCCGCCTTGTACTCGGCTCGTTTGTCGTCCCTATCCTTTACGGCCCGATCGTAGGCAGCCTTCTTGTCTGCCTCGGTCTGCTGGGCTTGATCGTACGCGGCCTTAGCGGTGTTGTACTTGTTCGTCAGGTCGCCGAGTTTGCCGCTGGCTTCGTCGTATGCGGTCTGCGCGGACGAAACGGCAGCGTTGGCGGCGTTGGCTTTCTCTTGCGCGGCAGTGACAGCAGCCTGGGCGGTCTGCAGATTCGCCTGTGCGGTGGCGTCGGCAGCCGTCGCGGCATTGAGCTCCGCCTGCGCGTCCTTGAACTCACCGGCAGCAACTTTCTTGGCGGCCTCGAGCGCTTTCAGGTCGACGCCCGTGCCAGAAGTAGCGGCATCGAGCGCAGCCTGTGCCTGGTCCAGCTTCTTCTGGGCGTTGGCCTGTGCGGTGGTTGCGGTGGCGAGGGCAGCGGCAGTCTCCTGCTTCTTGGCCTGGGCGGACGTCAGAGCAGACTCGGCATCGCTCTTTGCCTGCTCGGCATTGGAGACAGCCGTCTTAGCGGCATCGAGCTCACCCTTGGCCGCCTTCACATCGGCATTCGCCGCATCAAGCTTTGCCTGCGCGTCCTCGACGTCCTTCTTGGCGGCCTCGTACTTGTCCATACCCATGGCATCGAGCTTAGCCTGGGCATCCTTGAGTGCCTTCTCGGCCTCGCCCTGCTTGGCCTTGGCATCCTTGAGTGCCTGGGTCTTATTCTCGACACTCTTGTTGGCCTGATCGAGTTGATCGTTCAGGTCGCCCAGCTTCTTCTGCTGCTGCTCGGTCTTTTCGACGGCTGCCTTAAGCTCGTCGATCTTCTCCTGAAGCGCGGCTACCTCGGCCTCGTTCTGCTCGGCGGCGTTATCGGTCACGGCCTGCGAGGCCTGATTCTTTTGCTGCTGCGCCTGCTTTTGAGACTGGCCCGCCGCGTCGGCCTTTTTCTGGGCGGCATCGTAGGCGGCCTGAGCGTCCTTGAGCTGCTTTGCCGACTCCTCGGCCAGCTGGGCAGCCGTCTTTACGACCGCTTGGTTACCGGCGGCAACGGTATTCTCTACAGAACTACCCCCCCCCGAACAGAATCGCCGTTATCGGTTGACGGTGCGGCGATTGCCGCCAGCGGCGACATGAGCGGCTGAGCGATGAGGCCCGCCGTCAAAACGGTTGCGACGGCGCGGTTGGCAACGCCCTTGACGTTGACGGCCTTGGCCCGAGGCTCAAAGTGTTGTGGACTGTAGTTTGCCATGGCTTTCTCCCTTTGACACGGATGTATCCATACGCTTCAAAATGTAGGAGCTGATTTTTGAATTCTGTTGCGCAACATTGGTCACCGGCGGATTTTTTGAAATTCGCGCTCTCGTGCTTCACAATTTCGTCACATATGTAGGAGCTGGTGCAGCATATTCTTGCGGGATCGAATTGAGCCTGTGATTTGCATTTGCTCCCGCGTCATCCGCCCTATCGGATTCCGCATCCAACAGACACCCCGCCCGCCACGGTGTAGAGTTAGGACAACGGGCGCGTTGCGCGGACCGCGCTGGAACGAGGTGAACATGGAACTCGATAGACAACAACTCAAGCGACTGCGTGAACGCCATCACCGGCGCCACGGCATCCGCCCTGCCCATAGTGAGGTCATGGAGAACGCCGGCCGTTTCCTAAAGCGCGCGTTCAACATTCGCGAGGGACGCGCGCCCTATCAAGTGATTCGCAAGCGCTTTGTAAACGGGGCGCGCCTGACTGGCTCGCACTTATGCATCCTGATCATTGCCATGTTGATCGCGAGCATCGGCCTCGATATCGACTCAGATATCGCCATTGTAGGCGCCATGCTCATCTGCCCGCTCATGGGCTCGGTCCTTGCCATGGCATACGGCATCGCCACGCTCGACCGCGAGATTACCGTCGAAGCCGTCGCCAGCCTTGCGCTGCAGATGGTCTTTTGCCTGGTCACGTCCACGCTGTACTTTAAGCTCTCGCCCCTTGGCACCACCACGGCGGCCATCATCGACAACTCGACACCGACTGTGTGGGACCTTGCCGTCGCGCTCGCGGGCGGCTTTGCGGGCGGGCTGGGCAACTCGCGCGATCAGGAACCCGCCACGCTCATCGCCGGCGTGGCCGTGGCGACCGCGCTCATGCCACCCCTGTGCGCGGCGGGCTACGGCATCGCCATCGCAAGCGGGTCGCTATTTCTCTCAGCGCTTTACGAGTTTGGCATCAACGTGATCTTTATCGCACTGGCTGCCGAAGCCGTGCTGCTTCTTTTGCGCGTGCCGCTCAAGCGCGACCTCAACGGCGACGGCATTGTGACCGCCGAGGAAGACGCCGAGGTCGACGAGCTGTCACGCAAAGTGCGCCGCCGTATCATCGTGGGAACGGCCATCTTTGCCATCCCCTGCATCGTTATGACCGCGGGGTCTATTGGCTCGGCGCAGGCCGGCGTGCAGGACGGCTATGGCGTCACCGAAACTACGCGCGAACTTGCCGCGGTGCTGCCGGGCTTTAAGGATTACACCGTCGCCGTCGAGACCTCGGCTGCCGAGGGCGAGGAAGAGGGCATCGTCGAGCGCGAGGTTGTCGCCCACGTGACGACAAGCGAGGCGCTCGGGGCGCACGACCGCCACGTCGCCCGCAAGCTCATAGACCTCAACGTACCCGAACTCGATCGCGTGGAGTTCGATGTGAAGTGATGCAGAGCGCGGGATGAATGCTCGCACGGACGCAAGTTACGACGAGGCGCAGACGCGATACGGACACGAGCAAATTGCGGGGTGCAGTTCACACCCGAGCCCCGCTCGCTGTTTTATTGCCGTGAATCAGACGTCCGCATTGACATCGCCAGACTCCACCGTAAACGCCGGATCGGTGCTCACAAGATAAAATCGGGTCACCTTGCTATCTCTAAATAGATAGAGCTGGCCCTGCTCGCGTCGGCGTGACATATACGCCACGTGGACCGTACCGAATTCTTCGCCGTTTTCCTTCTTTAATATCAGGATGTTGGGGTCATCCGTACGCTTAAACTGCCCGTCAACGCAGCTGCCGTCTTTGTCGACCAGTTGCCACCGATGGTTATCCTCTTCAAGAAAGGCCAGGGTTTCCAGACTCGTCTTGTCGTCCCGATAGTAACCGTCAATGGCAAACCCTTCGGAAGCGCATTCCTGCATATAGGACGTTTCTCGGCTTATAGCAAACAGCCCTGTAGCGCCCAGGAGCACAGCCAGGCAGACCACTGCAAGGGTTATCGAAATAGCACGACGACCCATGTTAGCCCAACCGATAGTTGTTTAACGGAGCGCGAAACATACCTGGAACCTCCGATGTCAGGGGGAACGTCGCCAGCAGGCTAGCGACAGCCATATGCTTCTTTTATCAAACCATATGGCTGCTACTCGCGGAAGGGATATCGGCGAGCGGCGTGTTTTCACACTCCATTGGTCAAACCTAAGCGCAGCGCTACAGCTCGTACTTGTACACGCGGTAGATGTACTTCTCGGCTTCCATTTCGTAGGTAGCGATGGGTAGACCGTAGCGGTCGTCTCGTCGTTTGGCAGATAGGTCACGCTGTGGCGGCCTGCATTGAGCGAGAAATCGCCCTGGGCCTGCAATAACTTGTCTTCAAAGCCCGAGCCAGCCCAGAAATCGGGCGAGCCCACGGAAGGCTGTAGCAAGATCATTTGCGCAACATATGTCCAGCAAAAACGGGTGGTAGCCGGTACGGCCACCACCCGTTTGTCTCATATCTAGCCCATAGCAGACCAGCTACTTCTTAATGCCGCGCCCCAGGCGCTTGGCGACCGATGCAACGGCCTCCTCACTGGCAGATCCGCAGCTCGCACAGCCGTCGTGGGCATGCATCTGACCGGTGACCTCGTCCATCGCGAGCGGCGCCACCTTCTCGAGCTTAAAGCCCTTGCCGGCGCGCATGTTCTCCTTTGCCACGCTGATCATGAGCTTAATACGGTTGAGCTGGTTGACCTCGGATGCACCGGGGTCGTAGTCCACCGCGACGATGTTGCTCTCGGGATGTTGGCGGCGCAGCTCCTTGATCACGGCCTTGCCCACCACGTGGTTGGGCAGGCACGCGAAGGGCTGCGTGCAGATGATGTTGGGCGCACCGTGGTCAATCAGATCGAGCATCTCAGCCGTGAGCAGCCAGCCCTCGCCCATGTTGTTGCACACCGAAAGCACCGTGCGGGCCTTATCGGCCATGGTGCCGATGCGCTCGGGCGCCTCAAAGCGGCGGGACTTTTCGAGCATCTCCTCCACCGGCGTACGCATCCAGTCCACGAGCTTGATGAGCGCCTGCATGCCCGCACGCGTTGTAGCAGAGCTACCCAGCTCATCCTTCTGCAGCTCGGCGTTGCTCATGGAGTACAGGAAGAAGTCGAGCAGGCCCGGCACCACGGCCTCGCAGCCCTCGCGCTCGATAACGTCGACCACGTGGTTGTTGGCCGTGGGATGGAACTTGACCAAGATCTCGCCGACCACGCCCACGCGCGGCTTGGTGCCCTCGCCCACGAGCGGCATGGTATCGAACGCGCGGATGGCTTCGCGGCACAGCTTGGTGTAATTATGCCTGTTGAACTTGGGCGCCAGCTTGCGGGCGCGCGCCATGTACTCCTCGTAGAGCGCATTGGCGGCACCGGGCGTAGCCTCGTACGGACGGCAACGATAGAGCATCTGCATCATCACGTCGCCAAAGAGCACCGCGTAGACTGCTTGCTTGAGCAGCGCCGGCGTAATCTTAAAGCCAGGATTATCCTCGCCGAGCGCCACGGCCGAAAGCGAGATCACCGGGATCTCGGGGTGGCCGCTCTCGCGCAGGGCCTTGCGGATGAGTGCGATGTAGTTGGTGGCACGGCAGCCGCCGCCGGTCTGGCTGATAACCACGGCCGTCTTGGACAGGTCGTACCGGCCGCTCTCGATGGCCTCCATAATCTGGCCCGTTACCAGAATCGACGGGTAGCAAATGTCATTGTTCACATAGCGCAGGCCAGCCTCGACAGCGTCGTGATCGGTCGAGGGCAGCAGCTCCAAGTTGTAGCCAGCACCACGGAACACCTCTTTGACCAGGTCAAAGTGGATCGGCGCCATCTGCGGGCACAGGATGGTGTAGCCCTCCTCGCGCATCTGTTCGGTAAAGGGCACCTTGGGCCACGCGGTCGATGCGCTCTCACGCTGCGCTTCGAACGTGTACTTGCGGCTCGCGAACGCGGGGGCATCCGTGGAGGGCGCCACCGGCGCGGCGTCACCCTGCTCGTAGGCCTCGCCCGCTGCCGTGGCCTCGGCCAAGCGCTCGGCCTCCTGGTCCTTAAGCGCGGCCATGAGCGAACGGATGCGGATGCGCGCGGCGCCCAGGTTTG
>CALGZX010000065.1 GCA_937934165.1 uncultured Collinsella sp. | reverse complement strand
TCCGAGGAAATTATTTCGTGGTGCTCCTGGGAGTTCAAGTTCGTTGAGCTGGACGACGCATACTCCACCGGCTCGTCCATCATGCCGCAGAAGAAGAATCCCGACTTTGCCGAGCTTATCCGCGGCAAGAGCGGCCGTGTGTATGGCAACCTGGTGCAGCTGCTCGTGACCATGAAGGGCCTGCCGCTTGCTTATAACAAGGACTTGCAGGAGGACAAGGAGGGCGCGCTCGATACCGCTCACACGCTCATGCAGTGCCTGTCCGTTATGGCCGGTATGATTTCGACCTGGACCGTCAACGAGGATGCCATGGCGCGCGAGTGCGGCGTGGGGCACCTTGCCGCCACCGATGTTGCCGATTACCTGGCCAAGCGTGGTCTGCCGTTCCGTGAGGCGCATGCCGTGGTGGGCCATCTGGTCCTGATGTGCGAGAAGCGTGGCTGCAATCTTGAGGACCTGCCGTTTGAGGTGTTCCAGGAGGCAAGCCCGCTCTTTGAGCGCGACATTACCGAGGCGCTCGACATCCCGTCGATTGTCGCCGCGCGCACGACCGAGGGCGGTACCGCCCCTGCCGCCGTTGTCGTTCAGCTGCAGCGTGCCGAGGCGCAGCTCGTGACCGACGAAGGCGTGTTTGGATCGCTAACCAAGGTCGTCGAGATGGGTCACGGGGCAAAGTAAGGGTTTGGCTGAAGCGGTTTTGTCCATTTATTGATAAATCGTTTTCGCTTTACGGGCGTCTGCTGTTGCGGGCGCCCGTATTTTGTTGCTATGGGGGAGGGGCTTGTCGAGAACTTCTGTAGGACCTTTGGGCAGGTTGTGAAGGGGGTGCGTTCACGGGCGACAACCGACCGTCCGCTCGGTTCGATGCGGTTGATGGGCGGTCGGATGGTACTCTAATCGGGCTTCGAAACAGAAGTGACACATATGGAGCGTTTTAATAAATTGCAGCGTTTCAATAAACAGCTTTTTGTTTAACTGCAGCTAAAACTCTGTTACGATGCAGTCCAGGCGGGTGCCGGAATGGGACTTGGGCACGCGCGAACCTACTTGAAAGGCTACCTTATGGCTATCGAGAAGACCTTCATCATGATTAAGCCCGACGCCGTGCGCGATCGCAAGATCGGCGAGATTGTTGCTCGCATTGAGCGCAGCGGCCTTGTCATCGAGCGCATGGAGATGACCACGCTCGAGCGCGCTACCGTCGAGGAACACTACGCCCATCTGGCCGACAAGCCCTTCTTTGGCGGTCTCTGCGACTTTATGACGAGCGGTCCGGTCGTCAAGATGGTCGTTTCTGGTCTCTCCGCTGTTTCCAAGATGCGCACCCTTATGGGTGCTACCAACCCGCTTGATGCTGCCCCCGGCACCATCCGCGGCGACTTCGCTGTCGATGTCAACGCCAACGTGATTCACGGCTCCGACTGCCTGGAGAACGCCGAGATCGAGATCAAGCGCTTCTTTGGCTAAACCAGCTTTGACTCCTTAAAGCTGTTAGCGTGTGGCTTTGGCGCCGCGGAATTCCATCCGCGGCGCCCTTTTTATTCCAAAATCTATGAAGGGGCCCGCTCGGACATGTGTTCCGAGCGGGCCCCTGCTGTTAGCTTGTGGTACTGAGTAGTTTAGGCCTCGTCGACGACCTTGAGTCCGCGGGTCTGGTCGATCTCGTTGAGGAGATTGACGCGACGCTCGTGGCGGCCGCCCTCAAACTCGGCGTCGAGCCACTCGTCGACGATCATCTTGGCAAGCTCGGAGCCCACGACACGGGCACCAAAGGCGAGCACGTTGGTATTGTTGTGCATGCGGGAGAGCTTGGCGCTGAAGGGCTCGGAGCACACGACGGCGCGTACGCCCTCGACCTTGTTGGCAGCCAGGCTGATACCGACGCCGGTGCCGCAGATCAGGATGCCCAGGTCGACGTCGCCGTTGGCAACGGCCTTACCAACCTTGTAGCCGGCGATGGGGTAGTCAAAGCTCTCGGAGGTGTCGGTGCCAAAGTTCACGACCTCACAGCCGCGCTCCTTCAGGTGCTCGGAGATAATGTTCTTGAGCTCGACGGCGGCATGGTCGTTGCCGATACCAATCTTCATGAGTGGTTCCTCTCTGGTCCGTGCGGCGGAATTGCTAAAGGTTTTACCGCGTTCGACTGCATGATAGCGCGACTTTTGTGTAAACGCTCGGGCGTTTTTTGGTCAAACGCTTTAGCATGCAACAAGACTTACTTCTCATGAATTAATGCCGTCAGTTTGCGCTTGAACGCCGTCCGCCGGAACTTGGGTTGCGGTTTTTGATGCATTGTTATCAAATAAATAGAGTTAACTATTATTGAGAGCCCAGTCCGTTATGTAAGCAGGAGATACCTATGTCTACCGATTCCATTCGCGATGCCGCTTTTTGCGATGTCTTGAACCGCGAGCTTGTCTGCGCGCTCGGCTGCACCGAGCCCATTGCCGTTGCCTATGCAGCGGCGCTGGCGAGCCAGACGCTTGGCTGCGAGCCCGAGCATATGGATGTTGCCTGTTCGGGCAATATCATCAAGAACGTCAAGAGCGTGACCGTGCCCAACTCGGGCGGCATGCATGGTATTGAGGCGGCGGCCGTGCTGGGTGCCGTGGGCGGCGACGCCAAGAGCGCGCTCGAGGTGCTCGAGAGCGTTGACGATAAAGACCGTGCGCGCGTGGCCGATCTCCTCGCTGACGCCGGCTACTGCGATGTGTCGCTTGTCGAGGGTGTGCCCAACCTCTACATCAAGGTGACTGCCACGGCCGGGGGCCATACCGCGGTCGTCGAGATTACCGACCACCACACCAATGTCACGTGCCATACGCTCGACGGTATTCCAGTATGCGGCAAGTCGGCGGGGGAGTGTGCCGCCTGCGCCGAGCGCGTCGTGGCCGAGCGTGCGGCAGATAGCGCTGACACGCCCATGTCGATTGAGTCCATCATCGACTTTATCGAGGACGGTGACATTGAGGACGCCCGCGTTGCCGTTGAGCGTCAGATCGAACTGAACGGTGCGATTAGCGCCGAGGGCCTGGCGCACGCTTGGGGTGCCGAGGTGGGCCGCACACTGCTGGGCGCACGTGCCGATGACGTCGCCTGCCGTGCCCGTGCCCGTGCAGCCGCTGGGTCCGACGCCCGCATGAACGGCTGCGCGCTGCCGGTCGCCATCGTGTGCGGCTCGGGCAATCAGGGCATTACTTGCGCGCTGCCTGTTATGGAGTATGCCGAGTACCTGCGCTGCGACCATGAACGCCTGGTTCGTGCCGTGATGCTGTCCGATCTGATCGCCGTGCATATCAAGAGCTATATTGGTGCGCTCTCGGCGTTTTGTGGCGCTATTTGCGCTGCGTGCGGTGCCGGCGCCGCGATTACCTGGCTGTGCGGTGGCACGCACGAGCAGATTGGTGCGACGGTCTCGAACACGCTCGGTAACGTTGGCGGCATCGTGTGCGATGGCGCCAAGGCAACCTGTGCCGCCAAGATTTCCGCCGCCGTCGATGCTGCGATTCTGGGCCACGATATGGCCATGCAGGGCCGCGGTTTCCGCGCTGGCGAGGGCCTCATTCAGGATACCGTCGAGCAGACGATTGCCAGCATGGGCTATGTGGGCCGCGTGGGCATGAAAGATACCGACGTCGAGATCCTCAACATCATGATCGGCAAGACTCGAGTCTGTTAGGACAGTTCGTCGGCTATTTGGTGCTCGTAGAAGGCTTCTACTACGACGTTGAAATCGCGGGCGAAGTCTTCCATGGTTCCGCGCCAGGTGGCTCGGCTGGGCTTGCCTTGGCCCACATAGGCAGTCTGAATGCCGCAGGCGGGGCTGGGGAAGTCGCGTTTGGGATCGTTGCCCACCATGAGGACCTCGTGCGGCTCGAGCCCCATCACCTGAAGCTGCTCTAGATAGTAGGTGGCATCGGGCTTGCAGCGGGTGGTGTTTCCCATGTGCGTGACGAGCTCAAAGGGGACGTCGGCCAGATCGCCCCAACCCATGCGGCACTCGATGGCCCCCTGCGGAAAGCTGGGATTGCTAAAGAGCGCGCAACGCAGTCCTGCATCCTGTACGGCCTGAAGCGCGGCGTGTGCGCCGGGCATGGCGTGGGCGTTGATGACATCGTCGTTCTTGTACGGCAGGACTTCGCGGTCGTAGTAGGTAAACGCCTCGTAGATAAGTGGGTCCGAGAGGCAAATGCCGCACCGGCGCTCAACCTCTTCTTGGTAGAACTCCAGATTGGTGCGATTATCCGTGCCGCTTCGGCGATTGGCGTTGAGGTCGACCAAGATGGTGCCGAGGCGTGCCATCGTGCCACCGTGGCTGCGGCGACCGATATCCGCGAGCATCGACGAGACATCCTTAAAATAGCGAAGGATGAATGCGTTGAGGTTGATGCTAAGAAGCGTTTCGTCCATATCGAAAACGACTGCTTTGAGCACGCGGGCACCTTTCTCGATAAATCGTTCCAGAATCGTTGGCTCCGGATACTTTACCTCAAAGGCGTATGGGCAAACTGCTTATCGTCAAGTTGTGGAGACGGCTGTCCATAAGATTACGAAAAAGTCTCCACACGAGTAAAAAAACGCAGTTCACGCTTGAAATCGAACCCATTTCCCCGTAACCTATACGAACGTGATTGCATAAGCGTCACATTAGTATCTGTCGGCTCCCGAGTGTTCCTAAACGTTGTGTGCTTGTCGCACCCTTCTGTAGGTCCTAGCAATCGGGGCCCCGTAGTTCGAAAGGGGTCCACCTTTGAGTGAGATTCAGAACTCGTCCATTTTCTCTCTTGACGATGTCAATGAGGAGGAGATGAACAACCTCATCGACGGTACGATTACCGACTTTGATGAGGGCGATCTCGTTAACGGCACTGTCGTTAAGATCGAGCATGACGAGGTGCTCGTTGACATCGGATTCAAGTCCGAGGGCGTTATCCCGGTCCGCGAGCTGTCCATCCGCAAGGACGCTAACCCTGCAGACATCGTTGCACTCGGTGATCCCATCGAGGCTCTGGTTCTCCAGAAGGAGGACAAGGACGGTCGTCTGGTCCTGTCCAAGAAGCGTGCCGAGTACGAGCGTGCTTGGAACCGCATCGAGGAGAAGTTCAACTCCGGCGAGAACGTCGAGGGCGAGGTTATCGAGGTTGTCAAGGGCGGCCTGATCCTCGACATCGGCCTGCGTGGCTTCCTGCCCGCCTCCCTCGTCGACCTCCGTCGTGTCAAGGACCTCACCTCCTACATGGGCACCCGCATCGAGGCCCGCGTCATCGAGATGGACCGCAACCGCAACAACGTCGTCCTCTCCCGTCGTGTCGTGCTCGAGGAGTCCCGTAAGGCCGAGCGCTCCGAGATCCTGTCCAAGCTCAAGTCTGGCATGCGTCTCCAGGGCACCGTTTCCTCCATCGTCGACTTCGGCGCCTTCGTCGACCTCGGCGGTATCGACGGCCTCATCCACATCTCCGAGCTCTCCTGGAACCACGTCAACCATCCTTCCGAGGTTGTCAAGGTCGGCCAGGAGGTCGAGGTCGAGGTTCTCGACGTCGATCTCAACCGCGAGCGCATCTCCCTGGGTCTCAAGCAGACCACCGAGGATCCGTGGCGCGCACTGGTCAAGAAGTACCCCGTCGGCGCTATCGTCGAGGGCACTGTGACCAAGCTTGTCCCGTTCGGCGCTTTCGTCGACCTGGGCGAGGGCATCGAGGGCTTGGTCCACATCTCCGAGATGGCCAACAAGCACGTCGATCAGCCTTCTCAGGTCACCCACGTGGGCGACAAGGTTCAGGTCAAGGTCATGGAGATCGACCTCGACCGTCGTCGTATCTCCCTGTCCATGAAGTCTGCTGCTGAGACTCTGGGCGTCGAGATCGAGGTTACCCCGCTGCCTTCCGAGAAGAAGGACGAGGAGACCGACGCCGAGTAAATCGGTTTGACGATCACTTGTTTTAAGGGATCCGTCCGCAATGGACGGGTCCCTTTTTGCATTTGTTGCTGAGGTGCGCGATGCCGTCCGTGTGCAATGCCGCCTAGGCTGTTCACGGGCTATTGGGTTGTTGGTGCATGAAAAATGCCGACATCCCGCCTCGGGGAGGAGGCGGGAACGCACCGAGTAGACGGAGGGGTGCGGAGCGCGGTCGCGTCTCGACTGACGACGTTGCCCATCGACGATACTATTGTACTGCATAGCGTGGTTCTTGGTTTATCGTGTCGAACGCTTGTGTTGTGCCATTGCCTGTGACAACGGTGTGCTACACTCTTGCACTGCTGAGTGGGCCAGACGGTCGCGCGATGTGCTGCTTGCGGCACGCGTGAGGAAAGTCCGGGCTCCAGAGGGCGGGATGCCGGCTAACGGCCGGGCGGAGTGATCCGACGGAAAGCGCCGCAGAAAAGAAGACTCCCACCTGCGCCGCAAGGCGTAAAGGGAAAAGCTGAAACGGTGGTGTAAGAGACCACCAGCGTCGTGGTAACACGGCGGCTTGGCAAGCCCCATCCGGAGCAAGCGCGAATAGGAACGCTATGGGCCGGCCCGGTCCGCGTTCGGGTAGCGTGCGTGGAGCTGCACGGTAACGTGCAGACAAGATAAATGACCGTTCACGACAGAACCCGGCTTACAAGCCCACTCGGCACTTTGTTGACGCTGCGAACCCGTCAGCGCGGCAATCTGCCTTTCAAGCCTTCGGGCATGACCATAAGGTCAATGCCCTCGTCTTTCAAGGCACCTTGCTCGCGCTGACGGGTTCTCGCTGTTGGTGACGGCATCATTGGTGTTTCCGTTCTTGTTGGCGAGGGCAACGGTACGGCCTTTGCCGTATTATTGAGGCTGTTTGTTGCTTTGCTTGTTGTTGAGGGGCTTTGTTGGACAGCTATTTTACTCTGCAATCGAATATTGAGGCTTCGGGAGAGTTTGTGGACCGCAAGAGCCGGTTTATTGCCCAGCTGGTCCATATTGAGTCCGAGGATGAGGCGAATGCCTTTATCGAGATGGTTCGCAAACGTCATTACGACGCTCGACATAATGTGCCCGCGTGGATTTTGGTCGATGGACGCGAGCGCCAGAGCGATGACGGTGAGCCGAGCCGCACGAGCGGTATGCCGACGCTCGAGGTGCTGCGCGGCGCGGGGCTCAAAAATGTTTGCTGCGTGGTGACGCGCTATTTTGGCGGCACGCTGTTGGGTCCTGGTGGCTTGGTGCGCGCCTATACCGCGGCGACGCAGGCGGCGGTGGCCTCGGCTCAGGAGTCCGGGCAGATCGTCGAGATGACGAGTGTCGTGCCGGTTGTCGTGCATGTGGCCTATCCGCAGTATGAGCAGGTGCTTCGCTTGGCCCAGGATTCGGGTGCCAAGGTTTCGGATACCGATTACGCGGATACCGTGACACTTCACTTGGTGTTTAAGGCAGGGGAGCAGGAGTCGTTTTGCGCCAAGATGCGCGAGCTTATGGCGGGGCGCGAGGAGATTGAGGTCGGCGCTCCCGAATTTGCCGAGTTCTAACGGCGACGGCCGGCGTGCTTTTGGATGGATCCCAAGCGCGCCGGCCGTCGTTTTCTGTTGCTGCCGTTTACTCGGCAAGCTGCTTTAGCATATCGCAGGCGATCTCGACGGCATCGTCGATGCAGCCGGGGCAGCTGCGGAGCGGACCCTTATCCGATCCAATGCCCTTGAGCGTGCCGCAGACGGTCGTCGTGTTCTTCTCGCCAAAACGCTTGGCGATTTCGCGCGACAGTTTGTAGGTCTGACCCTTGGTCTTGGGGTTTTCCATGCCGTCGCTCATCACGAAGCCCATGATGGCCACGGCGCCCGAGATGGCGCCGCAGGTTTCGGTCATGCCGCCCATGCCGGCGCCAAAGCCCTCGGTGAGGGTAAAGGCGACCTGGGGGTCGAGCCCGACGGCGGGCGCGAGCGTGCAGGCGACGGCCTGGGCGCAGTTAAAGCCACAGGCGTGGTATTCGGCAGCCTGAGCCTGACAGGCGGTGATGTCGAGCTGGGCCGTATCGATTTGCTTCATCGTTGTCTCCTTGGTCACGGTGTACCCGCCTATGGTACCCGTGACGGTGCGTGTAATCATCGAGAGCTTCATGGATGCCTCATTTTTATCTATCGAGCAAATGCCCAAGGTTTGAGATAAATGCCACGGATCAATTTGTCCCATAACCTACCTTGGGGATGGGTTGAGAGGGGTGCAGGGTAGCGGTATCGTGAACCGAATAAAAACAAAACCCAAGTAAGGGAGTTGGATATGAGCGAGCAGACCATCGGTACGACGTGTGTTCAGGGCGGGTATCACCCGGGAGATGCCGAGCCGCGCCAGGTGCCCATCTACCAGTCCACCACGTGGAAGTACGACACGTCCGAGCATATGGGCAAGCTGTTTGACCTAGAGGAGTCGGGCTACTTCTACAGCCGTCTGCAGAACCCCACGTGCGATCTCGTTGCCGCCAAGATCTGCGAGATGGAGGGCGGCACCGCTGCGATGCTCACGAGCTCGGGCATGGCTGCGAATTTCCTCGCGATCTTTAATGTGGCCGGTGCCGGCGATCATGTGGTCGCAAGCTCTGCCATTTACGGCGGTACCTACAACCTGCTCGCCCACACCATGGGTCGCATGGGCGTGACCTGCACGTTCGTTGCCCCCGACTGTACCGACGAGGAGCTCGAGGCAGCGTTTGAACCCAATACCAAGCTCGTCTTTGGCGAGACCATCGCCAATCCCGCCCTCGCCGTGCTTGATATTGAGCGCTTTGCCAAGGCCGCGCATGACCACGGCGTGCCGCTGATGGTCGACAACACCTTCCCGACGCCCGTGATGTGCCGTCCCTTTGAGTGGGGCGCCGACATCGTTACGCACTCCACCACCAAGTACATGGATGGACATGCTGCCTACCTGGGCGGCGTGATCGTCGACCACGGCCAGTTTGACTGGATGGCCCATGCGGACAAGTTCCCGGGTCTCACCACGCCCGACGAGAGCTACCACGGCGTGACCTATGCCGAGAAGTTCGGTCGCGAGGGTGCCTTTATTACCAAGGCCACTGCGCAGCTTATGCGCGACCTCGGCCCCATGCAGAACCCGCAGGCGGCATTCTTCCTGAACAGCTCGCTCGAGAGCCTGCACGTGCGCATGCCGCGCCATTGCGAGAACGGCCTGGCGGTCGCCAAGTTCCTGCAGAGCCACCCCAAGGTGCGCTTTGTGAGCTATCCGGGTTTGGAGGGCGACAAGTACTACGACATCGCTCAGAAGTACATGCCCAACGGTACTTGCGGCGTCGTGAGCTTTGGCTTTAACGGTGGTCGCGCGGCGGCCGAGACCTTTATGAAGAGCCTCAAGCTCGCCCAGATCGCCACGCACGTGGCCGATGCGCGCACCTGCTGCTTGCATCCCGCTAATGCCACGCATCGCCAGATGAACGATGAGGAGCTCATCGCCTGTGGCATTTCTGCCGACATGGTGCGCCTGTCGTGCGGCCTCGAGGACACGGCCGACCTGATTGCCGACCTTGAGCAGGCACTCGAGCAGTGCTAGGCTAGCTTCCTACAAGGTGCCGATGCTGGCAGAAAGCTTCGGTGACCTTTCGTTCCGATTCCGTAGGCGGGGCCCCAATCGCGACTGTTTGCAGGCGATTGGGGTCCCGTTTTTGCGTTGCGCTACTCGAAAGGATGGATATGGAGAAAACCACAGAGCAGCTGCGCCGCGAGCACATTGCCCTTGAGGGCGACACCCATGGCAAGAACAAATGGGCTATTCTGTTTACCGTGCTCATCATGACGTTTATGTCGTGCCTGGATTCGACCGTCGTGACCGTGGCGCTGCCCGTGATGCAAAAGGAGCTGGGCGTGGGCCTCGATCGCATTCAGCTGGTAAGCTCGGTGTATCTGCTTGCGACGTGCGTGGCTATGTTGCCGTTTGGCCGTCTGGGCGACGTGCGCGGCAAGGTCGGCGTGTTCCAGCTGGGCGTCATCGTCTTTACGGTCGGTTCGCTGTTGTGCGGCCTTTCGGCCTCGCTCGAAGTTCTTATTCTGGCACGCATTGTGCAGGGTATTGGTTGCGCGGCGGCCATGGCCAACAACATGGGAATCATCACCGAGTCGTTTCCGGCGCGCGAGCGCGGTCGTGCCATGGGTATCCTCGCGACCTTCGTGGCCCTCGGCATGATGTGTGGCCCCGTGCTGGGCGGCATGCTGGTGGCAAGCTTTCCCTGGGAGAGCATCTTCCTCATCAACCTACCCATTGGCGTCATTTCGTTTATCGTGGGGCTCTACACGCTGCCGCATGTTAAGCCGGAGGCTGGCGAGCGCCCCATGTCCCTGATCGAGGCCGCTCGTCGCTGTTTTGCAAATTCGGCCTTCACCATCAACCTTGCCTGCATGCTCATTGTGTTTGTTGGCATCGGCGCATCCGAGTTTATTCTGCCGTTCTATTTTCAGGATGCGCATGGGTTTGGGTCTGGCATTTCGGGCCTGCTCTTTTTGGCACTGCCGATGGTGAATGCCTTTATCGGCCCGCTTTCGGGAACGGTTTCGGACCGTGTTGGCTGCGAGGGTCCTACGGCGGTTGGTCTGGGCGTGTACGTGTGCGGCCTCTTCGCGGTGAGCACGCTCGACGAGCGCTCTTCTATCCCTGTGATCGTGTGCTGCGTCGCATTTATGTCGTGCGGTACGTCGATTTTCCAGAGCCCCAACAACTCGCTGTATATGGGTTCAGCCCCGCGCGAGGCACTTGGTTTTGCAGGCAGCTTGGGCAGTTTGGCGCGCTACGCCGGCATGGCACTCGGCATTACGGTGGCGTCGAATATCCTGTATGGGCAGATGAGTGTGGCGATGGGCGAGGCCGTGACCAGTTTTGTTGCAGGCCGTCCGGATGTGTTCCTGTTTGGCTTTCGCTCGGTGTTCTACGTGCTCATGGCTGTGGCCGCTATGGGCTTTGCGCTCGCCATGGTGCGTTTGGTGAGGATGCGCGCCCGCCATTAGCTTGTGGTGGCAGGCTTGCCAAGAATCGGGCTTATCTACTGGTCTTGCAGCTTTATGGTGCGATGCGGCTTGTGGGGCGGGCGGGGGTCGGTCCGTGGTAGACTATCGAACAACGTTTATTAATCGCGCGGTATCGTTGCCGCGAGAAGGGGTTGCGCCATGCAGGAGCTTGAGGATCGTATTCGCCATGACGGCATCGTAAAGGCCGGTAACGTCCTTAAGGTTGATGCCTTCCTCAACCACCAGTGCGACGTTGAGTTGTTCGACCACATGGGTGCCGAGTGGGCCCGTCTGTTCGAGGGTGTCGAGATCAACAAGATCCTGACGATCGAGGCTTCGGGCATTGGTATGGCCTGCATCGCAGCTCAGCATTTTGGCGGCGTGCCGGTGGTCTTTGCCAAGAAGGCCCAGTCCATCAACCTTGACGGCGAGCAGTATGCCACGACCATCTACTCCTTTACCAAGCAGAAGGAGTACCCGGTCATCGTTGGCAAGCGCTTCCTGTCCGAGGGCGATAAGGTCCTGATTATCGACGACTTCTTGGCCAACGGCTGCGCGCTCGAGGGCCTTATTAAGATCTGCGAGGCCGCGGGTGCCGAGGTTGCCGGCATCGGCATCGCCGTTGAGAAGGGCTTCCAGGGCGGTGGCGATAAGCTCCGCGAGCGCGGCTTCCGCGTTGAGAGCCTGGCCCGTATCGCCGAAATGGACTGCGAGAACGGTGAGATCACCTTCGCCTAGGCGCGCAACACAAGCGATTGGTATGCGATGTGACAAAGGGACTGTCCCTTTGTCACATTTTTTGTATGAGGGGAGGTATTGATATGGATGAGAACAAGATGGGATGGCGCGAGTATGCACGCTATGCCGAGATGTCGGTCGAGGAGCTGGCACGCGATTGCGAGGTGCAGGTGTTTCGCGCGACGGGTCCGGGTGGACAGGGCGTGAACACGACGGACTCGGCGGTGCGCATGAAGCATGGGCCCACGGGGATTGTCGTGACGGCGCGTGAGAGCCGCAGTCAGTTTCAGAATCGCAGCTGCTGTCTGCGTAAGCTGAGGGCAGAGCTTGAGCGTCGCGGGCGTCCACCGCGCCGACGCGTAAAGACCAAGGTGCCTCAGCGATCGCGCCAGCGCAGGCTCAACGACAAGCACTTCAACGCGATTAAAAAGGCCAACCGTCGCAAGCCAGGCGGGGAGGAATGATCTTCTCAATAAGTTGCGGTGAAATGGGGACTGTTTTGCGGCTTTAGCTGCATAAACAGTCCCCATTTCACCGCAACTTGGGTGGGGTTAGCGGGTGGGACGCCAGACGTGGAGGGCTCCACCGAGGACGTCGACCTCGATGCGCGAGGCGACAACGGGCTCGCCGTCGGCTTGGATGGGGTAGTCGGGCTCCTCGAACGTGAGCTCGGCATGACGGCAACGACGCATGCGAACCGGCGGCAGCTTGGTATGGTGGCCGTCCTTGGCCGAAAGAAACATGGGCAGGGCAACCGCACGGGGGACGGGGCCGCAGGCGTAGCAGACGTCGAGCATGCCGTCGCAGGGGTCGGCTTCGGGGCAGATGCGATAGCCCGAGCCGTACGTGGGCCCCAGCTGGATGGCCATAATAATCGCCCGCACGCGCTCTGCGGGCGCACCGTCAAAGCTGACCGTCATGGGATAGTTGCGGTAGCGCAGGCCAAACTGCTCAAGTCCCGATAGGGTGTAGAGCGGAGCGCCGGCGAGGCCCGTCTTTTTGCGCAGCTCGGTGGTGCCCAGGCCGATGGCGGCATCGATGCCGACCGAAAGCGTCTGGTCGTAGTACTCAGCGGCAGCCTCGCCGCTGCCGCTCGCAGGGCTCCATGAGCGAATGCGCCCGATGTCCTGACGCTGCAGCTCGCAGGTGAGCAGCGCGCCAATATCTTTGCCGGAGAAATCGTCGATACCGAGCGTTTGGGCAAAATCGTTGCCGGATCCCACGGGTAGGACGGCAAGGGCGGGGCGGGTGTCCTCCTTTTGCGTCATAAGCCCGTTGACAACCTCGTGGATCACGCCGTCGCCGCCGAGTGCGATAACCGTGCGGTATCCTTGGGCCCGTGCGGCAAGTTCCTTGGCATGTCCCATTCGCTCGGTCAGCACCAGGTCAAACTGGGATGCGCGTGCAGTCATGTCCAAAAAGCGCTGCAGGCGCTCAGCGACCTCGCGCGCCACACCTGACTGGGCGGCGGGGTTGGCGATGATGAGCGTGCGACCAAAAGCAGTTGCGTGCATGGGGCGACTCCCGGCGTATGACGTGACAGTGCGGTCGCGCTCGGGTCGAATTGCCCCCGATTGTGGCTGCACGGCGAATACTTACGTCTACTCTATCAGGTCGTTGTGGCGCTCGATAGCATCCGCTACCGTACCGCCCTCATCCACAATAAGCGAACGGCGCTTGGGTGAGATGATGCGCTGGGCGGGGTACACGCCGCGGTGTCCGCCGGTTAGATAGCTGATAAAGGCCACGATGACAAAGAACCCGGCGGCCGTGCCGTGGAACAGGTCGATGGCCATCATGCAGGTGGTGATGGGCACGTTGAGGCCGGCGCAGAACACGCCGAGCATGCCCAGCGCCGCCAGAAAGCTGGGGTCGATTCCGACGAGGCAACCGATCCAGCCGCCGAGCGCCGCACCGATGCCAAACAGGGGCGTGACCTCGCCGCCTTGGAAGCCCGCGCCCAGGGTAAGCGCTGTGACGACGAGTTTGATGGCCGCATCGGCAAGGGTGGTGTTGCCGGCGAACCCGGCGCCCGAGAGCCAGGTGGCAAGGCCGGCATACTTCCAGGCGTCGAGCATCGCGTAGGCCGCGAGCACCACGAGCGAGCCCACGAGTGCGCGAGCAAGGTAGTTGGTGATAAAGCGGCCGTACAGGCTCTTGACGGTACGAACCGACCAGGCAAAGAGACGTGCGGTGAGACCAAAGATGATGGCGCTGATGACTACGATGACAACCGTCCGTGGTGTCATGTTGGGAACGCCGGCGATAGCATTCGCCTCGTACTCGGTTCCCAAGGCAAGCGACGTAAAGTAGCCGGTAAACGAGGCGACCAGGCAGTAGATACCTGCGGTGTAGTCGATCTTGCCGATAAAGCACATCTCCATGCCAAAGAAAGCTCCGGCAAGGGGCGAACCGAATACGGCGCCAAAGGCCGATGAGATGCCGGCGAGCATGAGGTCGTGGTGGTCATGCTTTTTGAGGTGGGCGAGGCTCGAGATGTTGCTGGCGATGGTGCCGCCAATCTGCACCGCGGCTCCCTCGCGACCGGCCGACCCGCCCGTTAGGTGCGTGAGCGTGGAGCAGACGAAGGTGAGAACGGCCATGCGCATATGGATAAGGCGTGTGCCCAGGGCGGAGTCGATGACCAGGTTGTTACCTCGTTTGGCGGCAAGGCCGTGGTTTTTGTACACCCATGCGGTGGCAACGCCCACAACGGGAAGCAACGCGTAAATCCACACGTGGTGCTCGCGATAATCGGTCGCGATATTCAGCGAGGCCAAAAATGCCCAAGCGGCAACACCCATGGCGAGCGAGACGATGACGACGAGCGCGAGCAGTTTGGCGCTTGCAAACAGGTTGCGGGCGTTGCGGCGTGTGTCGGCGGCCAAGAGCTGCTCGGAGCGGGTGAGTTGACGCCTGCCGGCCATGATGACGTCGCTAAGGGAGAAAAAGCCGCCATCGTCGAGCGGCTGGGAATGATCTTGCGCTTCGTTTGCGCTTTCGGGTTTGTTGTTATGAGCCATATATTCCTCTTTTAGGTTGCAACGCAAGCATTATAAAACGCGGCAAGCGCGACGAGCCGGTGGGTTGGTTTCCATTCTGTTTCGCGGCTTGCGGCCGACAGGTGTATTTGCGGGTACAGGCCAAATCGCGGTCGCGCGTCGGGGGATTATACTGAGACAAGCATAAAGAATCGGCGTCCCTGTTGTGCGCCGTGGCATTAAAGAGGTGCATATGGCAGAGAAACTCATTCCGCTGGAGGACGCGCAGTCGATCGTTCTGTCGCACGTTGCTCCGACCGATCTCGTCGAGATTCCCGTGTGGCAGGCCGCCGGTCTTCCCTTGGCCGAGGACGCGGTGGCCGATATCGACATCTCGCCGTTTGCCAACAGCGCTATGGACGGATATGCCGTGCGCTCGGCGGACTTGGCGCAGGCGTCTGGTGAGACGCCGGTGACGCTCGACGTTATCGGACACGAGGCAGCGGGCCATGTCTTTGAGGGCGTGGCCGGCACGGGCGAGACCGTCCGCATCATGACGGGCGCGCCGGTGCCCGAGGGTGCTGACGCCGTAGTGAAATACGAGATCGTCGACGTGCTTGACGGCGATGGCAACGAGGGCTCGCACGTTCGCTTCTCGGCGCCGGCCAAGGTAGGGGAGAACGTTCGCTCTGCCGCCGAGGAGGCCCATGCCGGCGATGCTGTGATGCGCGCCGGCGAGGTCGTGGCTCCGGCGGGCGCGGGTCTGCTGGCAAGCGCCGGATACGCGAGCGTGAAGGTGCACGCTGCCCCGCGTGTGGGCATCATCTCGCTGGGCACGGAACTGGTCGCACCGAGTAACGTGCCGGCGCGCGGGCAGATTCGCGACTCCAACTCCTCGGCGTTGATGGCCGAGGCGCTCGATGCAGGAGCCGAGCCGGTGTTCTTTGGCATTGCGCCCGACGATGAGCAGGCGATTGCCGAACTGGTGCATCGCGCCGTGCAGGAGTGCGATTTTGTCATTACGAGCGGTGGCGCCTCGGCGGGCGATTACGACTACGTGACGGCGCTCGTCCGGCGCGAGGGCGAGGTGCTGTTTGACCGCATTTCGATGCGTCCGGGCAAGGCCATCACGTTTGGCTTGCTCGGGGGTAAGCCCTACCTGGGGCTTTCAGGCAATCCGGCCGCGGCGTATGTGGGCTTTGAGATGCTCGCGCGCCCGGCGATTCGCAAGATGCGTGGTTTTGCCGAGGGGGCGCGCCCCGTGCAGCGAGCGGTTCTTACCCACGGTGTGAAAAAGCGCCAGGACCGACGCTTCTTCGATCGCGCCACGGTTTTGCGCGACCCCGAGACCGATGAGCTGCTGGTGACCGAGGCCAAGACGCAGAATTCGGCGCTGCTCGGCACGATGCAGCGTGCCAACTGTCTGCTGCGTATTGACGAAGGGCCGTGCGACCTTAAGGCGGGCGATGTCGTGGACGTCGTGCGCGTCGACCTGCCTGAGGGAACGGTGTTGTAGGAGGAACGCTATGGAGCTGAAGATATCGATCGTGACGTGTTCGGACACGCGCGACCTTGCCCAGGACGAGGCGGGTGCTGCGCTCGAGGAACTCATCGTGGCGCAGGGCTGGACGGTCGCCTCACATGTGGTCGTGCGCGATGACGTCAGCGAGATTGGTGATGCCATTGTGGAAGCCGCCGATGAGTGCCACGCCAATGTCGTGCTCACCTGCGGCGGCACGGGGCTTTCGATGCGCGATGTGACGCCCGAGGCGACGCGTGCCGTCTGCGACCGCGATGTGCCGGGTATTGCAGAGGCGATTCGCGCGTACTCGATGACCAAGACGCGCCGCGCCATGCTCTCGCGCGCTATTTGCATGCAACGAGGTCATACACTTGTCGTAAACTTTCCCGGTTCTACAAAGGCCGCCCGCGAAAGCTGGGAGGCCATAGCGGACCAGCTGGAGCATGCGGCTCAGATGACAGCGGGCGGCGGACATACCAACTAAGCGGTTTACCTGCGGCGGGGCGACCTGAACGGCTGCTCCGCTTTTGTTTTCCACCGAAGCGACGCCGAGGTGCACGCTAACTCGAAACTATATTCTCTGACGAGAATAATTTCTCACTATCATTATTCGCGCGAAAGTATAATCTGATTGCAGATTAAAGCCCGCGGTGGGGTACCCGGGCACAAGGTCCGAAAGGGTTGAATATGTTCGATATGGTTTCTCGCCGCGGATTCGTCTCGCTTTCTGCTGTCGCCGCTGCCGGCCTTGGTCTTGCTGGCTGCTCGGGCAGCAAGACGTCCGAGCCGGCCGGATCCGATGCCGGTTCTGCTAAGGCATCTTCCAAGAAGGCTGTCGAGCTGCAGGTCTTTGCCGCCAACTCGCTCGAGAAGGCTCTGCCCGAGGTTCAGGAGCTCTACACAGAGCAGACCGGCACCACGTTTGCAGACACGCAGTTTAAGGCGTCTGGCGACCTTGTCGAGCAGATGCGCGCCGGTGCCGCCGTCGACGTACTCATCACCGCTTCCAAGGGCACCATGGATGACGCTGAGACCGCCGAGCTCGTCGACACTGACACCCGTGAGGATATGTTCGTCAACGACCTCGTGATTATTCGCGCTGAGGGCTCCGACACCAAGATCGAGGCCATTGCCGACGTCGCGAACCTGGACGGCAAGATCGCCATTGGCGACGCCAAGACCGTCCCCGCCGGCAAGTACGCCAACCAGGCGTTGGCTTCCGTGGGGCTCTATACCGGTACCGAGGGCGACGACGGCGAGTATGCTCCCGAGATCGCCGACAAGGTGGCCCTGGCCGACAAAGTTGGTACCGCCGCCGCCTATGTGTCCACGGGCGACTGCGTGGCTGGCTTTGTCTACAGCTCCGATATCTTCCGCTACGACGGCATCGAGGAGGCCTTCGTGTGCCCCGAGGATTCGCACAAGCCCATCGTGTATCCGGGCGCCGTTGCCGAGAGCTCCGAGCACGCCGACGAGGCCAAGGCGTTCATCGACTTCTGCCTGACCGACAAGAAGGCCCAGAAGATTTGGGCCAAGTACGGCTTTGAGCTTTCCGAGTAGTGCGGCTTGGCGCGATAATTCCATCGTTTTGTGTTTCACTCCGTCCTCGTATTCGCTTGGAGCTTTTCGTGCTTAATAGATTCCGCATGCTTGTCGCCTGTGCTTTGACCTTCGCGCTTTGCTGGGTGCCTGGATTTGCGTTTGCTGTGGACGCTGAGGACGGGGCCCAGGTTGCTGCGACCGCTCATGGGCTTTCCTATGGGATCGAGGGTTTTGAGCGGTTGGCCAAGGGAACCGCTCGTGCCATGGAGGGCCAGCCTGAGGGCTACCGGTTTCCCGTTGACGAGGACGTGGACCTTGTAGTGGCGCCTGCTGCCGATCGCGTTGTGGTGTGGATATCGCCCAAGGCGGTCGAGAAATATGGATTGGATCCGCAGGACAACGAGTGCGTATCGGGTCTCAAGGCCCTCGTCTGTGAGCTCGACAGCGCAAACTGCATGGGAGGTGCGCAGCTGGGGGACGTGGATCTTCCTTGGTATGTCACGGTGGAAACAACGTTTGAATCCGGCGGGTATGCCTATGGCTTTGACGAGCGCGGTGCGGATGGGGACCGCTATGTGGTGATTGCATCAGCCTCGGGTGATGCCAAGGTCGGCGCGCGTTGGCTTGATGGCGCTCACATGGTAGAAGCATCGTCTGTCGTGTTGCGGGATGAGCAGGGGCCCTTGACCTTTCTGGCCTCCTTTTTGGGCGACATCGACTATCGCCCGTTTTGGGTGTCCATTAAAACGAGCGGCCTTGCCCTGCTGATCTCCTTTGCGCTGGGCCTGTTCGCCGCGTGGAAGACTATGGGTACCTCGAGTCGCATCAAGGGCCTGCTCGATTCGGTCTTTACGATTCCTATGGTGCTGCCGCCCACGGTCTGCGGCTTCCTGCTCCTCATGCTGTTTGGCCGCTCGACCGGGGTCGGTCGGTGGCTCATCGCGCACGGCGTCTCGATCGTCTTTACCTGGCCCGCGGCGGTCATTTCGGCCGTCGTTGTGTCGTTTCCGCTGGTCTACCGCACGGCGCTCGGAGCCTTCGAGAGCCTCGACACGCAGATGCTCGACGCCGCGCGAACCTTGGGATGGTCCGAGCGCCGCATCTTCACCAAGCTTATGATGCCGCTTGGCTGGCCCTCGATTGCCGCCGGCACGGTGCTCGCCTTTGCCCGCGCGATGGGCGAGTTTGGCTGCACCCTGTTCTTTGCGGGCAACTACGCCGGTATTACGCAGACCATTCCCATCGCCATCTACTTTGAGTGGATGGGCGGCAACACGTCGGTGGCCCTCTTTTGGGTCGTCGTCGTGATCGTGTTTAGTTTCCTAGTCATCCTATTCATCAACATGTACACCGCGCATTCGCAAAAGTATCGCGAGCGTGGTCTTTCCCGTGCGGAGCGCAAACATGCCAAAGATCTCGCCGGACAGGGCGATTCGCTCGACCCGGCGGGTGGCGATGCTTTGCGTATCGATCGCGAGGCGCTGGCCGAACTCATGCGCGATGATGTGGCGCCGCAGGGAGGTCGATAAGCTATGTCGCTCGTTATGGATATTAAGAAACGTTATCCCGGGTTTGTGCTCGACATGCAGCTTAAGGCCGGCGAGGAGCGCGTGGCGCTGCTGGGCGCCTCGGGTTGCGGCAAGAGCTGTACGCTGCGCTGCATTGCCGGTGTGGAGACGCCCGACGAGGGCAAGATCATCGTCAACGGCGTAACCTTTTTTGACTCGGAGGCGGGCATCAACCTGTCACCCCAGGAGCGCAAATGCGCCCTGCTGTTCCAAAACTATCAGCTTTTCCCCAACATGACGGTGGCCGACAACGTGTGCGCGGGCGTTGAGGATGCGGGCGACGCCTCGGCCCGCAAAAAGCTTGCCAAGCGCTACCTGGGCATTTTTGGCCTGGCCGACTTTGCCGACCGCTATCCCGCGCGTCTCTCGGGCGGCCAGCAGCAGCGTGTGGCCCTTGCTCGCATGGTGGCGGCGCACCCGGGCATCTTTATGTTCGACGAGCCCATGAGCGCGCTCGATTCCTATCTCAAGAGCGCGCTTGAGCAAAACATGCTTGACCTGTTCGACGTCTGTAACCGTACTGTGCTTTACGTGAGCCACGACATCGATGAGGCGTGCCGCCTCTGCCAGCGCATCTGCGTGATGCACGACGGGCATGTGGAGGAGATCGGCTCCGTCGAGGACGTGGTCCGCCGTCCGCAGACGCTGGCGGCGTTGCGCCTGACGGGCTGCAAGAACACAAGCCGGGCGCGCAAGGTCGGCGACGAAGAAGTGGAGGCCCTCGACTGGGGCATGACCTTTAACGTGGGTCGCGCGGTCCCCGATAATGTGGCGTACCTGGGCATTCGGGCAAGCTACTTCCATGTTGACAACCGTGTCGAGCGTGGTCGCAACAGCTATGACCTGCATGTGGCCCGCGTGAGCGATTCGCGTTTTGAGCGCCTGGTGCTGCTGGACGTGCCGCGCGCCGATGCGCCCACACGTCTGCAGTGGAAGGTCAACAAGGTGGGCGTGCCTGTCGACGAGCTGCCGCAAGCAGGCGAGACGCTACGCATGCATTTCGATGCGAGTAAGATCCATTTGGTTTGTCGATAGCGCCGGGTAATGCCGTCGGGGATATAAGCCTCGGCGGCTTTGTCTTGCCGTTCGCCGAATGATGGATGACAAACTCTTATCAACACAGATAATTATTTATTAAACGACGGCACACGACGCTGTCGTACGCATGTCGGCGGTGTTCGTCTGGACGACAACCGTTGATATAGTTACCTTCGACGAGAAAAGGAGGGTGCGCCGGTGCTGCAGATGACATATTCGCGTCGCGTTGCCGCGCGCGCCCTGTATATGGATCGGAGCCGCATATGAGCAGGTATGTTCACGGCTCCGGGAGAGACGACGCACAACTAAATAATCGACCGCAAAGCGGGTTCCCCAAAATTCCGGGTTTGAGCACGGCTGGGTTTTCGCCACCCACCGTGCAGAAATACCGTAGCTATTCATTTTTGGTTCGAGAGGGGAACCGTCATGGCTGAAGAATTCGATTTCCATCCGATGTGGGAGAGCCTCGGCATGAATCTTGCCGACCACGACATGCTGCTGGGCGCCGTGGGCCAGATGTACGGCGATATGTTCCTGACGCAGAACAATCGCCCCAAGTCTACGTCCTACCTGGATTTTGTCGCCACCAACATCCACAGCGGCCGTATTAAGGAGATGCTCGACAAGAAGGAGGCCGGCGAGGCCACCAAGATCGTCGGTTCGTTCTGTGTGTACGTGCCCGAGGAGATCGTGCTTGCCTGCGATGGCATCCCCGTGGGCCTGTGCTCGGGTGCCGACTGGGCGACCGACAAGGTCGAGGAGCATCTGCCGCGCAACACCTGCCCGCTCATCAAGAGCTTTGCCGGCTTTAAGCTGGGCGAGGTTTGCCCCTACATTGAGTCGAGTGATCTGGTGGTGGGCGAGAACACCTGCGATGGTAAGAAGAAGGCCTACGAGTTCTTTGCCACGCAAAAGAACATGTACGTCATGGATATTCCCAACGTGCACGACGAGTCGACGCTCGTGACCTGGAAGGCCGAGGTTAAAAAGCTTGCCGCCAAGATTGAGGAAGAGTGCGGCGTCAAGATTACGCCCGAGCGTCTGAAGGCCGCCATCCACGCCGTCAACGAGAAGCGTCGCGCCCTGCAGCGCCTCGCTGCCACGCGCGCTGCCGACCCGGCGCCCATCAGCGGTCTCGATAGCCTACTGACCGTGCAGGCCGCCTTTATGGATGACACGTCGCGTCTGACCGGAGCCATCAACGAGATGGCGGCTGAGTGCGAGCAGCGTGTCGAGGCCGGCGAGGGCGTGGCGCCCAAGGGGACCAAGCGCATCCTGTACACCGGCACGCCCATGGCCGTGCCTAACTGGAAGCTGTTCAACCTCATCGAGAAGGCCGGCGGCGTCGTGGTGGGCGAGGAGTCCTGCACGGGTTCGCGCTATTACAAGGACCTGGTCGACGAGTCCGGCGAGACGGTCGACGAGATGCTCGATGCCATCGCCGAGCGCTACTTTAAGATCAACTGCGCCGTCTTTACGCCCAACGACCAGCGTATGAAGGACATTGTCCAGATGGCCAAGGACCTGCATGCCGACGGCATCGTCGACGTGGCCCTGCAGTTCTGCACGCTCTACGAGATGGAGTCGTTTGCCGTGGAGAAGGCCGCCGAGGAGGCGGGCATTCCGTTTATGCACATCACGACCGACTATGCCGGCGAGGACGCGGGGCAATTGCAGACGCGCATTGAAGCTTTCTTGGAAACCATTTAGGACTATCCGCCCTGGCGGCTTCCCTAGGCGCCCGATCTTGCCGTTCAAACCGTCGCTTGCGTACCAAAGTATGCGGCGCTTCTCTTTCACGGCAATCTCGGGCACCTGGGAAAGCCGTTTCCTTGGTTGGTTAAAAGGTTTAGGAGTTATATGTCGGAAAATATTGAGCAGCCGTTGCCGTCCACGTTTGAGGAGTTCAACGAGCAGCGCAAGGCGGCGTTTATTCGCGTCAAGGATTATAAGCAGGCGGGCAATCGCCTGGTCGGCTTTTTGTGCAGCTACACGCCGCTCGAGATTATCGATGCAGCGGGGGCTGCGAGCGTGGCGCTGTGCGGCACGTCCGACGAGGTGATTCCCGAAGCCGAGAAGGTACTGCCGGCAAATCTCTGTCCGCTCATCAAGTCGACGTACGGCTTTGCCTACTCGCAAAAGTGCCCGTTTACGTACTTTAGCGACATGATCATCGGTGAGACCACCTGCGACGGCAAGAAGAAGATGTACGAGCTACTCAACGAGCTCAAGCGCACGCACATTCTGCACCTGCCGCAGGGTCGCGATCGCGCCTACGAGCGTGAAGGCTGGTACGAGGAGTGCCGCCTGCTCAAGGAGGAGCTCGATAACTTCTACGGTATTACGATCACCGATGATGACCTGCGCGCTGCCGTTCGTCGTCGCAACCGCTTGCGTGCGGCTCAGCTCGAGATGTTCGCGCTGCAGGCCAATCAGCCGGCGGCTATGAGCGGCGTCGATCTGATGAGCACCATGTTTGCCGGTACGTTCAGCTTTGATATCGAGGCTTACACGCAGCAACTGGAGCAAAAGGTTGCCAAGCTGCGCGAGGCCTACGACGCGGGCGAGCGCCCGGTTGCGGCGGATGCCAAGCGCATTCTGATCACCGGCTGCCCGGTGGGCGGCGTCATCAACAAGATCGGTCGCACCATCGAGTCCAACGGCGGCGTGGTCGTGTGCATGGACGACTGCTCGGGCGAGCGCACGGCGGCCATGATGATCGATCCGGAGGCTCCCGACATCCTGCGCGCCATCGCCGACCGTTACCTGGACATTAACTGCTCGGTCATGACACCCAACGGCGGCCGTATGGAAAACACTTTGGCCATGTGCGAGAAGTACCACGTCGATGGCGTGGTAGAGAGCGTGCTGCAGGCATGCCACACCTTCAACGTTGAGAGTGCCCGTATGCAGGAGGCCGTCGAGGGTGCGGGCATTCCGTACATGAAGATTGAGACCGATTACAGCAACGGCGACATGGGCCAGATCGAGACGCGCATCGCCGCCTTCATCGAAACCCTCTAGCTTCCTCAGCCACCGGATCTTGCCCCTCAAACCGTCGCTTGCGTACCAAAGTACGCTGCGCTCCTCTTTCGGGGCAATCTCCGGCACCTGAGAAACCTAGAGCTAAGGCGCCTGAACGCGCCGCTGTCTTTGATGTTTAGATTGGGAGAGAGCCATGATAGGGGTCGGGATCGATATCGGGTCTACGGCGGCTAAGGCTGCTGTGGTCGACGGGGAGCGTTCGGTGGCGTGGACGTGCGTGCAGCCAACCGGGTTCTCCTCGGTCGATGCTTCCGAGCGGCTGCGCGAGGCACTGGCAGCGGCGGGTTATGACGTGACGGGTGACGATGTTCGCGTGGTCGCGACTGGCTACGGCCGTGTCGCCGTGCCCTATGCGCACAAGGTCGTGACCGAGATCACCTGTCACGGTACCGGTGCCGTGCGCCTGTTTGGCGACCACGGCACCGTGATCGACGTGGGCGGCCAGGACACCAAGGTCATTCAGCTAAAAAGTGGCCGCGTGGCCAAGTTTGCCATGAACGACAAGTGCGCCGCCGGCACGGGGCGCTTTCTGGAGATTATGGCCGACCGCCTGGGCATTACCCAGCAGCAGATGGCCGACCTTGCGCGTTCCGGTGAGCCCACCAAGATATCCAGCATGTGCACGGTCTTTGCCGAAAGCGAGGTCATCAGCCTGATCGGTCGTGGCGAGCCGCGCGAGAACATTGCGCGTGGCGTGATCGAAAGCGTCGTGTCGCGCGTGGCGACTATGGCCGGCCAGGCGGCGGGCGTCCCGTACTATCTGACCGGCGGTCTGTGCGAGAACACCTACGTTGTGGAGCGGCTGGCCGCGCTGCTGGGGTCGCCGGTTACCACCTCGCCCCAGGCTCGCTTTGCCGGTGCCATCGGTGCGGCGATTCGCGCACAGGCGCTCATGTAAGGGGCGGTGTCATTCGCCGTCCGCTCTCGGCGCCGCCATGCGTATACTGGGAGGAACTGATTGACCTATGAGAGGAGGAATCGATGGCTGACGATGTTATTAAGCTCACGCAGATGACCGCTGCCTCTGGTTGAGCTGCTAAGTTGGCTCCTGGAGCCCTCGCCCAGGTCCTGGGCGATTTACCCAATGTGCATAACGACAACTTGCTCGTGGGGTTCGATACCTCCGACGATGCGAGCGTCTTTCGCGTTGGCGATAACTTGGGCCTCGTGCAGTCCATCGACTTCTTCCCGCCGATGGTCGACGACCCGTTTCTGTTTGGCCAGATCGCTGCGGCCAACTCGCTGTCGGATATCTACGCCATGGGCGGGCGGCCGAGCCATGCCATGAACCTGCTGTGCATTCCGAGCTGCCTGGGCGTCGAGGTTGCCGGCCAGATTCTGGCGGGCGGCGCCGACAAGTGCGTCGAGGCGGGTTGCTCCATCGCGGGCGGTCACACCATCAACGACGACGAGCCTAAGTACGGCCTGTCCGTGAGCGGTTTTGTGCCACTCGACCGCATGCTCGCCAACAGCGGCGCGCGCGTGGGTGATGCGTTGCTGCTGACCAAGGCGATCGGCTCGGGCATCATCACCACGGCCATTAAGGGCGAGCTCATCGAGCAGGACGAGGCCGCAGCCGTATTTGACTCGATGCGCACCCTCAACGAGGCGCCGATTCGTCTGGCCGAGGGACTTGAGCTTCACGGCTGCACCGATGTCACGGGCTTTGGCCTGATCGGGCACGCGTGCGAGATGGCCGAGGGCTCGGGTGTGCAGATTGAGCTTACGTCGGGAGCGGTACCGCTCTTTGACCAGGTGCTCGACATGGCGCGTCTGGGCATTATCCCCGCCGGCGCCTACCGCAACCAGGACTTCTTTGGCCCGCGCGTGGCGGCCGACGATGACCTGGGGCCGGGCATGTTGGATGCGCTGTACGATCCGCAGACCTCGGGCGGTTTGCTCATCGCGGCGCCTGCTGCCGATGTGGATGGGCTTGCGCGTCGCCTGCATGCCGAGGGGCGCATCGCGGCCGTTGTCGGGCGCGTGTGCGAGGCGGAGCCGGGCGGTCCTGCCGTCCGCGTTGTTCGCTAGCCCGCACGTTTATGTAACTGTTTGCCGTTCTCTAGAACGGCTCTTTCGAAAGGAATTTGCTATGTCTACCAAGATTGAAGTCAATGCCATGGGCGATGCCTGCCCGCTGCCCGTCGTCAAGACGCTTAAGGCGCTCAAACAGCTTGATGGCGAGGGTGCCGTGGTGACCGCGGTCGATAACGAGACCGCCGTCAAGAACATCTCCAAGATGGCGCAGGAGAAGGGCTGCACGGCCTCGGTCGAGAAGATCTCGGACGCCGAGTGGCACGTGACCGTGGCGACCTCTGGCGCCGTTGCCGTGGCCGATCCCGAGCAGGATGGCGCTGCCTTCTGTGATGCCAGCGCCGGCAAGGGCAAGCTCGTCATTTCCGTCTACACCGACTACATGGGCCGTGGCGACGACGAGCTGGGCCACAAGCTCATGAAGGCCTTTATCTTTGCCGTGACGCAGCAGGAGGAGCTGCCCGCGACCATGCTGTTCTACAACGGCGGCGCCAAGCTCACTGTCGAGGGCTCACCGGTACTCGACGACCTGAAGGGTCTGGCCGAGCAGGGTGTCGAGATTCTCACCTGTGGTACCTGCCTCGACCACTATGGCATTAAAGACCAGCTTGCGGTGGGCGAGGTCACCAACATGTACGTGATCGTGGAGAAGATGGAGCAGGCCGTGCGCGTCGTGCGCCCGTAGCGTATTGGTTGGAGTTGCCATGAGGGAGAAGCGCCCGGCGCTTGTCATCACGTTTCCCACCACGGCGGCCGCCATGGGGTGCGAGACCCTATGCATCGAGCGCGGCCTTCCCGGGCGCACGATTCCCGTGCCCGGGGAGGTCGCTGCCGGCTGCGGCTTGGCGTGGAAGGCGCTGCCTTCGGATGAGGACCTGCTGCGCGGCGAGCTTGCCGCGGCGGGCGTTCCCACCGAGGGCTTTACGGTGATCGACATGTGGGAGGTCGTGCGATGATCTACTTGGATAACGCGGCGACGACCATGCACAAGCCGCAAACGGTGATCGATGCCGTGACGCAGGCTATGTGCTCGCTCGGCAATGCTGGGCGCGGTGCCACGTCGGGTGCGCTCGATGCGGCGCGTACCATCCACGGCTGCCGCGCCAAGCTTGCGCGCTTGCTGGGCTGCCCGCGTGCTGACCATGTTTGTTTTACGCCCAACTCCACCGCGGCGCTCAACACCGTCATCAATGGCGTGGTGCGCCCCGGCGACCGTGTGGTCACAACGGTGCTCGAGCACAACTCCGTGCTGCGTCCGCTCAACCGCCTGGCGGCAGAGCAGGGCGTGACTGTTGAGCATGCGGGCTGCGACGCGAACGGCGTGCTCGACTACGACGAGCTCGAGCGGCTGGTCACGCCCGGTACGCGTGCCGTGGTGGTGACGCACGCTTCCAATGTGACCGGCAACGCGGTCGACGTTTCGCGTGTGGCTGCCATCGCCCATGCGGCAGGTGCGCTAGTGATCGTTGACGCCTCTCAGTCTGCCGGCACGGCGAAGATCGACATGCAGGCCATGGGCCTCGACATCGTGTGCTTTACCGGCCACAAGGGGCTCATGGGACCTCAAGGCACCGGTGGCCTGGCCGTGGCGGAGGGCATTGACGTGGCGCCGTGGGCCATGGGCGGCACGGGCGTGCACAGCTTCGATGCGCTGCAGCCGCTTGAGTGGCCCACGCGCCTGGAGGCCGGTACGCTCAACGGCCATGGCATCGCGGGCCTATCCGCTGGTCTCGACTTTATCGAGGCACAAGGCGGGGTCGAGGCGATTGCTGCCCACGAGCGTGCGCTCGCTGATCGCTTCCTTGCCGGTGTGCGCGAGATTCCGGGGATTAAGCTCTACGGTGCGTTTGACCAGCCCGTGCGCTCGGCGATCGTCTCACTCAACGTGGGTGATATCGACTCTGCCGAGATCTCGGACGCGCTTATGCAAGGGTGGGGGATTGCGACGCGCCCCGGCGCCCATTGCGCTCCGCTCATGCACCGCGCGCTGGGGACCGAGCGCCAGGGCGTCGTCCGCTTCTCGTTTGGCTATTTCAACACGGACGAGGAAGTCGACACCGCGATTGACGCTTTGCGCGATTTAGCCTGCTAAAGCTGCTAGACCGTTTATACTTGCGGGACGGGTGTTTTTGCCCGTCCCATTTTTTGTTTCGACCCGAAAGGTGTGTCTATGGCCTCATCCGCCCCGCGCGGTCTGCGCTCCGATCATGTCGTCACCGTCGGCATCGCCCTGTTCTCGATGCTCTTTGGCGCCGGCAACCTCATTATTCCGCCACTGCTGGCGCTGCAGGCAGGCTCTGCCACGCCGGTCGCCATGCTCGGCTTTCTCATCGCTGCCATCGGCCTGCCCGTCATGGGCTTTATCGCCGTGGCGCTTGCCGGAACGGCGCGCGAGCTTGCCGGCCGCGTGCACCCCAAGTTCGGTGAGTTCTTTGTCGCGGCGGTGTATCTGGCCATCGGCCCGTGCCTGGCCATTCCGCGCACGAGCTCCACGGCCTTCGAGATGCTGGTGCCGCTGCTGCCCGAGGGCGTCTCGCTCGGCACGGCTCGCCTGGTCTTTGCCATCGGGTTCTTCGTGGTCGCGTTTGCGCTCACGCTGCGCCCGGGTGTCATCACGCGCGTGCTCGGTCGCATTACGGGCCCCGCGCTCATTGCGCTCATCGTGCTGGTCGTGGGTGCTGCCGTGATCTCGCCACTGGGACCGGCTGCCGCGCCGCAGGCTCCCTACGATGCTGGCGCCGCCGTGCAGGGCTTTTTGACCGGCTACCAGACCATGGACCTGCTTGCGTCGCTCGCCTTTGGCATCATCATCGCCGAGACCATCCATGAGCTCGGCGTTACCGACGATAAGCGCGTGGCCTTCGAGATCTCACGTTCGGGTGTGATCGCCGGTGTGCTCATGGCCATCATCTACTGCGGCCTGGCGCTTGCCGGTATGCAGCTCGGCACGGTTATGCCCGATGCCACCAACGGCGCCGCGATCCTTGCGCGTTCGGCCTCTATGCACTTTGGTCTTGCTGGCACGGTTGTCGTCTTTGCGATTTTCTTCCTCGCCTGCATGAACGTGTGTATTGGCCTTATCAGCTGCTGCTCGCGTTACTTCTGCGAGACGTATGTGGTCGAAGGGGGAACGGAGGCCTCCGAGGAGGCCATGCGCCGTCCCTTTGCGATTCTCGCCTTTGTGTTCGCGGCGTTTTCGTGCGTGCTCTCCAACGTGGGCCTCGACGTGATCCTCATGTTCTCGGTGCCCATGCTCAACGCCTTGTATCCCGTTGCCATCGTGCTAGTACTTATGGGCCTGGTGCACGGTTTTTGCGACGCGCATCCGCAAGTGTGGGTTTGGGTCGGCGGCGTTGTCGCGGTGCAGAGCGTGATCACCTCGGTTCGCGATGCGTTCTTTGCGGGCGTGTGGCTGCCGTTCGATGCGTTGCCGCTGGCAGATATCGGTGCTGCGTGGGCACCAGTCGCCGTGGTGGCGTTTGTGATCGGTCTGCTTCATAGCCGGTTTGTCGCACATTCGAGGAGCTAGGGTATCGTCGCTTGCACAGGCGGGAAGTCTCCCCTATAATTTCCTTCGCTTTGGGACACGCAAGGTTTAGACCTTAGCTGCTCAACACCTTCGGGACGTGGCGCAGTTTGGTAGCGCGCCTGCTTTGGGAGCAGGATGTCGCAGGTTCAAATCCTGTCGTCCCGACCATATCTTGCGGGCGTAGTTCAATGGTAGAACCCCAGCCTTCCAAGCTGATGACGCGGGTTCGATTCCCGTCGCCCGCTCCATAGGATAGTTTTAACGGCTTTGGCTCCATTTGGTGCCAGAGCCGTTTTCGTAAGTGTACGGGTGACGGGAATCGATGCCGCCCCACGCCCCACCTAAGTTGCGGTGAAATAGTTCCTGGATGGCCGCAAAAGCTGTTATCCAGGAACTATTTCACCGCAACTTATTGAGGCCGAGTGAGCTGGGTCGATGATGGGTTCTGTTGTCGAGAAGATGAGGGCAGCCGGTCAGGAGTCTGCGTAGGGTTTTGTGGTTGGTATCCCGTAGCCGCGCATCATGGAGCCGAACGCTTTGACATCATAGGTGTCTGAGAGCTTGAAATGAATGACGTTGTGGCCCATGGCACGCAGGTTCGCGTCGCGTATGAGGGCATCTCGATAGGTTTTTGCCGCAGCATGTTCCGGATCATTTTGGGCATCGTCCTCAAACTTGCCTAGTCCATGCAGCTCAGCCAGCATCCAAGAGCCGTTTGGCATTTGCCAGCCGTAATCTGCCAAATAATAGCTGGCGTTTCCAGGTCGAGTGATTTCAACCTGAAGTTCGGGAGCGGCAACTCCCGCCAGAATCATTGCCGCCCGCGCTTCGGATTCTCCACCGTTATCCGATCTGCCATCCATGTGTTCAAAAACGTCAAATGCACGCGCGATGCCGTGCAGTCCACGGCAGTTCGCTTGTGCATATGAACGCAATTCTTCCCGCTCGACACCGTACTCACGAGCCAGCCCGTCGACATAGCCTAGCGCATATCGAAAGGCGCTCGTTCGGGCGATGTCGACCACCGTGCGATATGGATCCGTTAACGTAAACGGGCCGAGCTGCCATACGTCGCCCGGCCGCCAGCGTCGGTATTCAACGAATTCGTACGTATCGCGCCTGGTGGAACGCGGCAGCAGCACTTGCACCTTGTCGAGAAGCGAATATGCAGAACCGATGCCATAGAGCAGTGCCGCCGTTGCTCCACAAAACACGGCATCCGGTTCAACGACCGCAATAGCGGATGCCAGCTGAAAGATGCGATCTTCGACGCCGAGGTCATTCCAATACGCGGGATCAGCGTAGACATGGTTGTAGAGTCGAATAATCATCTCTTTTTGCATGAGCGCGTAGGCACAGCGTTCATCCCATTTTTTGGTAGCTACAAACAGGCGCCCGCCATGATGGGCCTCGAATAACCGGAAGAACAGCTCTACTTGCGGTTTGGAACAGCGTTTATCATGACTCATTTTCGACCCCATGGTCTCGAGGGGGAGTGAATGACACTACGCTATCCCATATTTGGTCCGTCAGACCTTGCCATGAACTGACCAAAAGCTTGACGGGGCAGGTCAGAGCCCTGAGTCAGAGCCAAACATATCGGCAAACGGTTGATTAGTGCCCCTCGGCGGCACTAAAAACCACCCTTACAGAAAGTTGCGGTGAAATAGTTCCTGAAAAGCTCGAATAAGCCTAAATCCAGGAACTATTTCACCGCAACATATTAAAGGGATGGGGCTGAGGGGCGGGCGATGCCGTTGCCTGTCGGTTAGTGGCGACCGTGGTGGCGGAGTTTGTCGATGGTGGCGTCGGTGCTGTGACTGCGGGCTTCGGCGGCGCGGTCGCGAGCGTCGGTTGCGGTTTGGCGCTTGCGACGGTAATCGATCATGCCTTGGATGATGGCCTTGCCAAAGCTCACGACATCATCGTTGTAGATGGCGGTTCGGGCTGCGAGGAGGCAGTCGGAAAAGTCCATATGGGTCTTGCCAAAGAGTTTGACGGCAAGGGCGACAACGGTGGGCTCGTCGACCATGACGTCATCGAGCAGCCTTTTCAAGGCCGCGGCAATTTCAACGCGGGGAACCTTATAGACGTCGCGCAGCGTGACCACGACGCGCGTGATGATTTCGGGGTAGACGCGAGCGGTGCGCGTGGCGATGACCTTGGCGGCGCGCGGTGACAGAACTTCGTCGTCGTCAAGCAGGTAGCGTAGGATGACGGTCTCGTCGATGATGGTGCTACTCATGGATATCTACTTTCTCGGGACCCAAAACCGAATCATCGCTTTCTGTGGCAAGGTATTCAATCCAGGCATTGCGCTCCTCGGAGCGGCGATTGGGGTCCCCATATGCTTTGAGCGATCCATAGGCGGCGGTGCCGTCCTTTGAGCGCACGGCGACCGGCTGAAAGGGAAGCTTGCGCATCAAAATGCTCTGCGCGACAAAAAGGCGGACAGCCTCGGCGAGCGATGTGCCCATGGCGTCATAGAGGCGCTCGGCATGCTGCTTGTCTTCCTCGCGAATGCGCACCTGCAGGATGGCTCTTTTTTGCGTCGATGACATCACTGGCCTCCCTTAATGAGCGTGCAATATGAATGGTCAAATACAATATTGGCTAATAATAGCCAATCTTATAACCACTGCTTTATTGCACTCAAGTTAATGAGCGCGAAATATACATCAAACGTATTACATCCTTTATAAACGAGCGTGAAATCTTCCTTGGATGTACGCATGTAATACACTCATCTTTATAGCTTCTAGAGAATAATTCCAACCTGCCAAAACCCCTGCAATACACCCGTATTGCAGGGCCTATGCTCAAGTTTGCCACCTGCAACTGCGTATATTTAACCTGTATATCGTTGGAGGAACTCTATCGAAGTGCTTGTTTCGCCGCATGCGCTCGATACGCCGATGCCGGACCACGGGCGGTCCGGGGCAACGTCGACAGGGTCTCTCCGGCATGGGATTCAGGAGGGAGTGAACAACATGGGCAATAAACGAGTCGTGGCTGATTCTTCACGCTGCATTGGGTGCCAAACCTGTATGGCGGCGTGCATCGATGCGCACGACATCCCCGGCAACATCGCCGCGCCGCGCCTGCGCGTGACGCGTACGTACGAGATCTCCGCACCGGTGGCTTGCCATCACTGCGAGGATGCCCCGTGCGCGAAGGCCTGTCCTACGGGCGCCTTGTTCTTTGATCCAAAGAACCATCGTATCGGCGTCAACGAGGACAACTGCATCGGCTGCAAGAGCTGCGTCATGGCATGCCCCTTTGGCGCCGTGAGCGTGGCGACCACGCAGGTCCCTGTCTTGATGGGTGACGTTCGCGTGGGTTCGCAGACCAAGAGCTTTGTGCTCAAGTGCGACCTGTGTGTGGACCGTCCCGGCGGTCCGGCGTGTGCCGAGGCGTGCCCGACCAAGGGCCTCACCCTGGTAGACGAGGATCACCTGGCAGAACTGACTGCCGAGCGTGCCCGCGCCACCATCGAAAACGAGGCGTAAGCGTCGGACGACAGGCCCAATGATTGTCAATATTAGTACCGAGTATTCGGTAGCAGAGAAAGGAAGGAGGGTGTCATGGAGAAGCATAAAGTGATCTGCCCGTACTGCGGCGCCGGTTGCCAGTTTAACCTCTTGGTCCAAAACGGCCAGGTCGTGGGTACCGAACCGCTCAACGGCATCACCAACCAGAGCGAGCTGTGCCTTAAGGGCATGAGCGGCTACGACTTCATCAACGACACCAAGATCTTGACTCCTCGCGTACTGCACCCGATGATCCGCCGCACTAAGGGCGCGGATCTTGAGCGCGTAAGCTGGGACGAGGCACTGGATTTCACCGCATCTAAGATGCAGGCCATAATTGACGAATATGGTCCTAACGCTGTCATGACCACCGGCTCTTCGCGAGGCGGCGGCAATGAGGCAAACTACGTCATGCAGAAGTTTACGCGTGCGTGCATCGGCACCCACAGCGTAGACAACTGCGCCCGTACTTGACACGGCCCTACTGTCCTCGGTCTGATGGACACGGTTGGTTCAGGTTGCATGTCATGCTCCATCCCCGGTATGGAGGATGCGGGCTGCATTTTCCTCTTCGGCTATAACCCTGCCGATTCGCACCCCATCGTCGCAAGGCGTATCGTGCGAGCCAAAGAAAAGGGTTGCAAGATCATCGTCGCCGATCCGCGCCATATCGAAACCGCGCGTATCGCCGATCTCTACCTTCCGATCAAGAACGGTTGCAACGTCGCGTTCCTCAACGCCTTTGCCAACTGTCTGGTCAACGATGGCCTCTACGACAAGGAATTCGTCGCCGAGCACACGAACGGCTTTGACGAGTGGTGGGAGACCATCAAGAACTACACTCCCGAATCCGTACAGGACATCACGGGTGTCGAGCCCGCGTTGATCCACCAAGCTGCCGAGATGTACGCCACGGCGAAGCCCTCCGCCATCATTGGCTGGGGCATGGGCGTATGCCAGCAGAAGCAGAACCTGAAGACGGTGCACACCATCGCCTCCATCGCCTGCGTTGCCGGCCAGATCGGCAAACCCAATTCCGGCCTCGCGCCCGTGCGTGGTCAGAACAACGTCCAGGGCTCCTGCGATATGGGCATGCTGCCTAACCTGTACCCTGGCTACCAGAAAGTCACCGACCCCGCCGTGCGCGCCAAGTTTGCAAAGGCTT
>CALGZX010000064.1 GCA_937934165.1 uncultured Collinsella sp. | reverse complement strand
AATTTGTCTATAATATAGATAAAGACAGGGGTTCGGCGGATCCAATAGACATCGAACCCGACCCCGCGCCGGAAAATTTTGAATAAATAGAGCCTTCGCTATTGATTTTCAATTCCGCTTTTGATATCATTTATAATTATGAGTCATAAGCAAAGGAGACATACAAATGGATAGACTTGAAATTTCAAAGCTGTTCAGCTCATATGAGGAGCTCGGCGGCAGGGAGATAACGGTCTGCGGATGGATTAAGACCCTCCGTGACTCAAAGGCGATAGGCTTTATGGAGATAAACGACGGCAGCTGCTTCAAGAGCCTGCAGGTCGTTTTCGAGAGTGCAAAGGTTGAAAACTATAAGGATATAGTCAAGCTGAATGTCGGTGCGGCTGTCAGAGTTACGGGTACTTTTGTCCTGACTCCTCAGGCGAATCAGCCGTTCGAGCTCAACGCTTCTTCAGTTGAGGTCGAGGGTCAGTCGACTCCCGATTATCCGCTTCAGAAAAAGCGTCACTCCGACGAATTTCTCCGCACAATTGCCCACCTCCGGCCGAGGACAAACAAGTACGAGGCGGTGTTCAGGGTACGCTCGGTCGCCGCTTATGCCATCCATAAGTTCTTTCAGGAGAGAAACTTCGTCTATGTCCACACTCCGATAATCACCGGAAGCGACTGCGAGGGTGCGGGCGAAATGTTCCGGGTGACCACGCTTGACCCCGACAGCCTCCCGCGCAACCCGGACGGAAAGGTCGATTATTCGCAGGATTTCTTCGGCAAGCCGACAAATCTCACCGTCTCCGGTCAGCTCAATGCCGAGACATATGCGCTGGCGTTCGCCAAGGTCTACACCTTCGGTCCGACCTTCCGCGCCGAAAACTCCAACACCACGCGCCACGCCGCCGAGTTCTGGATGATCGAGCCCGAGATGGCCTTCGCCGACCTTAACGACTACATGGATAACGCCGAGGCCATGCTCAAGTACGTCCTTAAGGACGTTATGGCCACCTGCCCCGACGAGCTCAACATGCTCAACAAGTTTGTGGACAAGGGTCTGCTCGAGCGCCTGGACCATGTCGCCAACTCCGACTTTGCCCGCGTTACCTACACCGAGGCCGTCGAGATCTTGGAGCAGGCAGTCGCTGCTGGCCACCAGTTTGATTACCCCGTCAGCTGGGGCATCGACCTGCAGACCGAGCACGAGCGCTTCCTGACCGAGGAGCACTTTAAGCGCCCGACCTTCGTGACCGACTACCCGGCCGAAATCAAGGCGTTCTACATGCGCATGAACGAAGACGGCAAGACCGTCGCCGCCGCCGACTGCCTGGTTCCCGGTATCGGCGAGATTATCGGCGGCTCCCAGCGCGAGGAGCGCCTGGATCTGCTCGAGGCCCGCATCAAGGACCTGGGCATGAATCCCGAGCAGTACAAGTACTACCTTGACCTGCGCCGCTACGGTTCCTGCAAGCACGCCGGCTACGGTCTGGGCTTCGAGCGCTTGGTCATGTATCTGACCGGCGTGGGCAACATCCGCGACGTCCTGCCGCACCCGCGCACCGTGGGCAACGCCGACTTCTAATCGTCGGACGCTAGCTCGCGTCGCCACACGCCAACGCTCATCGCATAAGCGTCTCTCGACATCGGTCGAGAGACGCTTTTTTCAACAGCATCCGTCAAGCTTTTGGCAAGTTTTTGGTCAGTTGACCAGGGCTGTTGAAAACTCGACCCGCCGTTTGCCGACGACTACCGACCGCCCAGAGCGCCCTGCACCCCTGGGAAAGCCCCACGTCCTAGGCTCCATACCGTCGCCACCCAAAACGGAAAGGACGTGGGTACCATGACCGAAGCCGCTGTTGAAACCTACGACACCACGACTAGAGGCGCCGCCTCGATGGCAGCCTATCGCGCCGTTCGCATCCTGCAACTATTAAGCGAAAACACCGGCGAGGACAAGGCCATGCTTTCCGATGAGTTGATCCGGCGCCTCGCCCATCCCGACGACCCCGCCCGCATGCCCATCTCGGCGGCGCGGCGCAGCATCTACACCGCCATCTCCGCGCTTCGCCATGCCGGATACGAAATTGAGTACAAACGCGGCGTGGGCTACAAACTTCTTACCCGCCCGCTCACCGATGAAGAGATCATCCGGCTCCACGGTATGGTCATGCGCAACCGCTCCACGCCTATCGCTATCCGCAAGAGTATGGCGCAGCACTTAGTTGCCATGGCGAGTGCCGACGTTCGCGGCTACCTCGATACACCCGAACCCGTTCCGAGCGCAGGCAGCAAGGCTACCAAGGCAACACGCACGCCCATCAAGCGTATCGACACGTGCGAGCTCGTCGAGCAGGCCATCGACCACGGAACCACGGTGAGTTTTGATATTTCGAGCGTCACGACGCGTGGCGAAACCGAAGCAGCACGGATGACACTCCGTCCCTTTGCCATCAAGCAACGAGACGGCATCTCTTATTTGCTGGGAACGGTCTATGACACCCGAGGCGCCGATGACACGTTGCGTACCGTAGAGATTGGCCGAATGAAAAACGTCACCACACGTCTCCTCGACGGCAAGAAGCTCTTCGCCGCCCTAGACGAGGACGACGCCTCCTCCGCCGCATAAGACCCTCCGCCGCCCATTCGACTACCCGTACCGCCCATCCGATTCTGTATTAAAAAACCCGCCAGGCTGTTGTAAAAATGGACATCAGCGCTACTATAGTTCCACTTGCACTTTGTCCCAGTGCAGTGTTTCCAGCCATTTTTATACTGGGGGTAATGATATGAAGGACATCACCATCAGCCGCAGGAGCCTTCTGGTCTCCGCTGGCCTGCTCGCGCTCGCCCCGCTCGCCGGATGCGGCGGCAACTCTGGTTCCGGCTCTGCTGCCGCCGGTTCCGACTACACCATTGGTGTTCTGCAGCTCACCGAGCACTCCGCACTCGATGCGGCCAACGACGGCTTTGTCAAGGCCATCAAGGAGAGCGGCCTTAAGGTCAAGATCGACCAGAAGAACGCCCAGAACGACCAGTCCACGTGTAAGTCCATTGCTGACAAGTTTGTGGGCGACAACGTCAACCTGATTTATGCCATCGCCACGCCCGCCGCGCAGGCTGCCGCCGGCGCCACGGCCGATATCCCCATCGTGGGCTGCGCCATCACCGACTACGCCGCCTCCGGGCTGGTCCAGGACAACGACAAGCCCGGCACCAACGTCACGGGCGCTTCCGACCTCACCCCGGTCGCCGAGCAGCTCGAGATGATGCAGAAGGTCCTGCCCGACGTTAAAAAGGTCGGCCTGCTCTACTGCACCGCCGAGTCCAACTCCGACGTCCAGATCAAGGCCGCCAAGAAGGAGCTCGACAAGCTGGGCCTCGAGTACACTGACTTCACCGTCTCGAGCTCCAACGAGATTCAGTCCGTCGTCGAGTCTGCCGTGGGCAAGGTCGACGCGCTGTACTCCCCCACCGACAACACCATCGCCGCGGGTGCCTCGCAGGTCGGCCAGATCTGCAAGGAAAACAAGCTTCCCTTCGTGACTGGCGAGGAGGGTATGTGCATGGCCGGCGGCCTGTTCACCCTCTCCATCAACTATGAGGACCTGGGCTACGCCGCGGGCGAGATGGCCGTTAAGATCCTGAAGGGCGAGGCCAAGCCCGAGGATATGCCGATCAAGCACCTCTCGAGCAAGGACCTGGTCGTCGTCAAGAACGACGAAATGGCCGAGGCCCTGGGCATCGACCTTTCCGCCCTGGACGCGTAATGCCATACGCGGCATGCGTCTAGAGCCCGTGCTCGCGCTTTAGCCGCGTTATTCAATATCTGAGCCACAGGGGCGGGCGCTGTAGACCGGCGTCCGCCCTGCTTGTTTCAGGTAAAACAAAACGTCTGTCCGTAACTCTTCTATGCATTGTTACCGCTATTATGGTGAATCACGTGTCCACCCTATCCTAGGAGGTATGAAGCATGCTCATTGCATTGCAGGGCGCCGTTTCGCAGGGCGTCCTCTGGGGCATTATGGTGCTTGGCGTGTTTATCACGTTCCGCCTGCTCGACATTCCCGATATGACCTGCGACGGCAGCTTTGCCCTCGGCGGCTGCGTCTGCGCTGTGCTCATCGTCAATAACAACGTCGACCCGCTGTTCGCCGTGCTGGCCGGTATGTGCGCCGGCGCCATCGCGGGCGCCGTCACGGGCATTTTGACCACCGTCTTTGAGATTCCTGCGATCCTCGCCGGAATCCTCACCCAGATCAGCCTGTGGTCCATCAACCTGCGCATCATGGGCAAGTCCAATACGCCCATTCTTGCCAAAGGCACCGTGTTCTCGGCCGTCAGCAATATGACCGGTCTGCCGCAGTCCACCGTTGCCATCATCTTGGGCATCCTGCTCGCCGTGGCTATCGTTGCCATCCTGTATTGGTTCTTTGGCACCGAGATCGGCTCGGCGCTGCGAGCCACCGGCAACAACGAGTACATGATCCGCGCTCTGGGCGTCAACACCAACTCCACCAAGATGATCGCCCTCGTGCTCTCCAACGCCCTCATCGGCCTTTCGGGCGCGCTCATCTGCCAGAGCCAAAAGTATGCCGACATTGGTATGGGCACCGGTGCCATCGTTATCGGTCTTGCCGCCATTGTTATCGGCGAGGTGCTCGGCCGTCTGCTGCCCGGCGGCCTCACGCAGTTTAGCGTCCGTCTTGCCTCCGCCGTCTTTGGCTCCGTGGTGTACTTCCTTATCCGCGCCATCGTGCTGCAGTTGGGCATGGACGCCAACGACATGAAGCTGCTCTCCGCCGTGATTGTCGCTGTGGCCCTGTGCGTGCCCGTGGTTTGGGAGCGCTATAAGCTCCGCAGCTCCTACACGAAGGGGGATGAGGCAGATGCTTAAGCTCTCGCACGTCAAGAAGACCTTTAACAAGGGCACCGTCACCGAGAAGCGCGCGCTCACCGGCGTCGACCTCACCCTGAATGACGGCGACTTTGTAACCGTGATCGGCGGCAACGGCGCCGGCAAGTCCACGCTGCTCAACATGATCGCCGGCGTGTACCCGCTCGATTCGGGCGTTATTGAGCTCGACGGCACCGACATCTCGCGCCTGAGCGAGTCGCAGCGCGCCAAGTACCTGGGCCGCGTGTTTCAGGACCCCATGCGCGGTACCGCTGCCGACATGCAGATCGCCGAGAACCTGGCCCTCGCCAAGCGTCGCGGCCAGCGTCGCGGCCTTTCGTGGGGCGTCACCAAGGCCGAGAAAGATGAGTACGTCGAGCTGCTCAAGCGCCTGGACCTTGGTCTGGACACGCGTCTCAACGCCAAGGTCGGCCTGCTCTCGGGTGGCCAGCGCCAGGCACTCACCCTGCTGATGGCCACGCTCACCAGGCCGCGCCTGCTGCTGCTCGACGAGCACACCGCGGCCCTCGACCCCAAGACGGCCTCTAAGGTGCTTAACCTGACCGAGGAGATCGTCGACGAGAACCACCTGACCACGCTCATGGTCACGCACAACATGAACGACGCCATCCGTCTGGGCAACCGTCTGATCATGATGCACGAAGGCCACGTGATCTACGACGTGGCGGGCGATGAGAAGAAGTCGCTCACCGTAGCCGACCTGCTGCAGAAGTTCGAGGAGGTCTCGGGAGGCGAGCTCGCCAACGACCGCATGCTGCTGAGCTAAAACCTGCAAAAAAGGGACAGGTTTATTTTGGTAGGTTTTATCTGCGCAAACGTCAAAACCGCCGCAAAGGGACAGACGCCCTTGCGGCGGTTTTCGCATATTATGTCGATAATCCGATATTCAACCAGACATTCTGGCTAAGGACTAAGGAAGCTGCCATGAAAAGACTCCCCCGCCTTGCGTTGGCCGCCGCGTTGTTTGCCGGCGCGCTCGCAGGCATCCCAAGCCTCGCTTTCGCTGGGAACCTGCCCGCCGCTATTGACGGCTCTGTGACCGTCATGCACACCAACGATATCCACGGCAGCTACAAGTACAGCTACAACGAAAGCAAGGGCACCGGCACGGTGGGCTTCGACGGACTGGCGGTTCTCTATAGCGCCCAAAGCAGCGCCCCCGATCTTTTGCTCGATGCGGGCGACACCTTCCACGGGCAGTCCTTTGCCACCATGAGCGAGGGCAAGAGCATCGCCGAGCTCATAGACACCTTCTACGCCGACGGCTACGACGCGACCACGCCAGGCAACCACGACTGGAGCTACGGCGCGGACAAACTCCGCACCATGACCGGCTACAGCACCACCGGCACGCCCTTCGCCATGCTCTGCGCGAACGCGAAGTCTACGAGCGGCGTATGGAGCTCGAGCATCACGAAGACGCTCGATCGCACCTGGGAGGATAGCGAGGATCACTCCACATTCGACTACAAAATCAAGGTCGGCGTCGTGGGTGCCATGGATGAGTCGCTGGGATCCTCGCTGCGCGCGGACCTGGTCGCGGGTACGTCGTTCTCGAGTGCCGCGAACGCCATCAATGCCGAGGCAGAGCAGCTGCGCAAGGAGGGCTGCGATGTTGTTGTGTGTATCGCGCACACGCTCGACGCCAAGACCTTTGCCACGCGGCTCCGTGGCATCGATGCCCTTATCGCAGGCCACGAGCACATCAACCTTAACGAGAAGGTGACGGGAGCCGACGGCAAGACGATCCACGTTGTCGAGGCAGGCAGCGCCTTTGCCGAGGTGGGGCTGCTTTCCATTCCGTACAAGTACGACACCAATGGCACCGAGACGACCGACGATGACACGGTCACGGTCCCTGCAGACGGCAGCGACGAGAAGCTCTACACCGCCGAGAACGTCAACGACCTTTTGGCAGACCCCGACAAGGGCTCCGACTACCAAAGCTGCCTTGAAGCCGTCCGCAACAAGATCAAGCCGCTCGACGAGGACTTTGAAAACGAATCGAACAAGGTGCTCGGCACATCCACCACCAACTATTTCTACGGCGAGGACGCCGCAGGCACGCATGGTTGGGAAATGGTGCGCACCACCGATTTCCGTCCCAGCAAGGAGGGCGACACCACCAAGGCCCAGACCATCGGCCACGTGATTTGCGGCTCTTATCTTGCCCTGACGGGCGCGGACCTCGCTATCGAAAACGCTGGCGGCATCCGCGGCGGCATCGCGGCGGGCAACGTGACCGCTGGCAACGTCATCGCCATCTCGCCCTACGGCAACACCGTGGAGACCTGGACCATGACCGGCGCGGACTTCCTCGCAGCGCTCGAGCACTCGCTACAAATCAGCGACGATTGCAACGACAGCTACGAGCTTCAGCAGGCTTATGTGGCGGCCGGTCACACCGAGCAGGAGGCGCAAGACAAGTACAAGTGGCGCGATGACTCTGGCAGCGTTCTCTCCTTTGGCGGCATCAACGTGACGATTGATTGGACGCAGCCCGAAGGCAAGCGCATTGTGAGTGCCACACTCACCAAAGACGGCAGCACGCTCGACCCCGCCAAGACCTATACCGTCGCCACCAACAACTACATCATTACCAACACGACCGACTTTCCCACCTTTGCACACGCCACCAAGTACACCGAGTGGGGCACGTGCGAGGCGGCGCTGAGGGCGCTGATTGGGCAGAACGGCTGGGAGAGCAAGATGGCCGGGCTCGCCGGCACCATCAGCTTCGGCTCCGTAGCCGTGGACCCCACGCCCACACCGGCCCCGACGCCTAAGCCCTCGCCTAAGACGGACACGACGACCACGAAGGTCAGCACCAAGAAGACGAGCGGTAAGCTCGCCGCAACGGGAGACCGCACGCTGGCAGTAGTTGGCGCGTGCCTTATCGGCGGCATCATCGTCATCATCCTCGGCATTATCTGGAAGCGTCGACGCTAAGCTACACCGCCGGGCCTTGCAGCCCCGCCGCGTAAACCTTATATCGAGCACAGAAGCCCGTCCGAATTTGAACTGCGCCCCAAATCTTGGACGCCCTAAATAGCGACTAGGCCGCGAGGG
>CALGZX010000063.1 GCA_937934165.1 uncultured Collinsella sp. | reverse complement strand
CGCGAGTGCATCGCCCAGCGATACCGTCAGTGGTCCAAAACAGCCAAAAGTAGAGATTAAGGCATGCCCAAAAATCTATGGCGCTTTAGCCTAGCAAAGTGACGGCAGGAGGCTACAATGGTTCGACGCGAAAAACTCGGCCGAAAGGATACGTATATGTACCAGACGCGTAAGATCGGTGTGGTCGGCCAGGGCCACGTAGGAGCACATGTCGCCAACAGCCTGCTTATGCAGGGCATTGCCGACGAGCTGTACCTGTGCGATATCAACGAGGCCAAGGTGACGTCCGAGGTCCAGGACCTGCGCGACTCCCTTTCATTTGTCCCGTACAACACCAAGATCGTCAACTGCTACGACCACTACGAGGAGCTGGCCTGCTGCGACGTCATCGTCAACGCCGCCGGTAAGGTCGCACTGGCCGCCGGCAACCGCGACGGCGAGCTGTTCTTTACCACCGACGCCGCCCGCACCTTTGCCAAGCGCATCGTCAACGCCGGCTTCGACGGCATCTTCGTGAGCATCTCCAACCCCTGCGACGTCGTGTGCACCGAGCTGTGGCACCTGACCGGCTACGATCCCAAGAAGATCATCGGCTCGGGCTGCGGCCTGGATTCCGCCCGCCTGCGCACCGAGATCTCCAAGAAGGTCGGCGTGAGCCCCAAGTCCATCGACGCCTACATGATCGGCGAGCACGGCTTTAGCCAGCTTGCTGCCTTTAAGGCCGCAACCATCGCCGGCAAAAACCTCAACGAGCTTCAGGCCGAGAACCCCGACAAGTACGCCTTCGACCACATGGAGGTCGAGGAGCTTGCACGCAAGGGCGGCTATGTGACCTACCAGGGCAAGCAGTGCACCGAGTACGCCGTTGCCAACTCCGCCGCGCGCGTCTGCGCCGCCGTGCTGCACAACGAGCACGCCGTGCTTTCGGCCTCTACGCTTATGACCGGCCAGTATGGCGAGGAGGGCATCTTTACCTCCCTGCCGTGCGTGATCGGCGCCGAGGGCGTCGAGGAGGTCTACACGCTCGACCTGTCCGAGCACGAGCTCGAGGGCTTCCACAAGAGCTGCCAGCACATCCGCGACAACATCGCCCAGCTCGACTGGTGGGATGCCGAGGCCTACGACGCCAAGTAAGCCGCTGGCTGCCGCAACCTTGCGAATCTATGCGCGATACTAAGCGGGCCGCGCCGGAAACCCACCGGCGCGGCCCGCTTTTTTGACTCACGCAGTGCCCCTGCGAATCGAAGGTGAATACTTTTCCCGTTACTTAGTACTGCTCGATGCCCATGTAGCGACGAATCTCAGGGCTGTGGTCGAACACCTTTCCGCGGGCGGCGCGCAGCTCGCAGCTCATGTTGTAGAAGAAGATCGGCTCCAGGTACGAACGCACGCTGGCGGGCACCTCGCCCACGCCGTACTCGAGTGCATCGAGCACCATTACCGTATCGGTATGCGTGTTGAGGAACGCCAACGCGCGCTCCTCCATGGGGCGGCACTCGCCCGATCCGAGCTGCACAAAGTAGAACACGCCGGGCTCGGTGGCCTCGAAGGGGCCGTGGAAGTACTCGCCGGAGTGGATGTAGCAGCAGTGCTGCCACTGCATCTCCATGAGCGAGCAGATGGCCATGGCATAGGTCTGGCTAAAGTTGGGGCCGGAACCAAGGATATAGAAGAACTTGTGCTGCTGGCAGAGCTCGGCAAAGCGATCGCCCAGCTCGGCGTTGACCTTCTCGCGGGCGGCGGGCAGCAGCGCATCCATCTGCTTAAGGCCCTCGTACATGTCAGCGAGTGCCTCGTAGCCTTCCTGCTGGTCGAGCAGCTCGGCGGCGATCAGAGCGCCGATGCCCTGCGGCACCTCGACCTGTGACACGCCCTCGCCCCACGGATAGACCCAGGTGGTCCACTTGCCGTTATCGATCTTGGAGCTCTCGCAGTCGGTGAGGGCAACGACCTCGGCGCCGGCAGCCAGCGCCATCTCGCAGCCGTCGACGACCTCCTGCGTGTTGCCGCTGTGGCTGCAGGCAATAACGAGCGACTTCTCGCCAAGGCTCTTGGGGGCCATCAGGCAAAACTCGCGTGCAGTGTAGACCGTCGAGGTAAACGTGGTGGCCTCGCGCTTGAGCAGCTCGTTGGCCGGCATCAGGTCGATCATCGAACCGCCGCAAGCGATCCAAAAGACGTTCTCAATCTTGCCCTTGCGCTCGATGATTTCCTGAACCAGATCATGTGCGTTCATCCTGATGTTCCTCCTTGTGTGGCGGTTTTGAACGACGACAGCTCGTACCTGTGGTCGTTCTATGTTGTCCTATTTATAGCACGCACGACGACGCTCGTGAAGTCATTTCACCAAACTTGTTCTATGTTGTTCTATCTATGGACGTTAGATGTCGAACACGTAGCGCGAGCCCACGATCTTTTGGCGTCCGAGCAGCAAGGGCCGCTCGTCCGCATCGGTAAAGTACGCCTCCATATAGAAGAGCGGCTCGCCGACCGGCACCTCCAACAGCGGGGCCACCTGAGCATCGGCAAGCGCAATCTCCACGGTGCAAGGGTCGGACTTGAGCGGCGCGCGGCCCGAATGCTCGGCAACGAGCGCAAAGATCGAGTTATCGGTGAGGTCCTTATCGGCAAGTGTCTGCAGATAGGGATGGTCAGCCAGCACAAAGGCGTTGTTCTCGAGCATGACGGGGATGCCGTCGGCCGTGCGCACGCGCTCGACCACGATAAGCTCGCAGCCGGGCTCTACGCCAAAGAACGCCGCGTCCTCGCGCGTCGCCGCAACCACCGTGCGCGACACCAGGCGTGCTCCGGCCACCATGTCGTTGGCAGCGCAACCCTCGGAAAAGCTCTGAACGTCACCCTTCTGGACAATCTTGCGCTTGAGCTTGGGCGCGCACACGAACGTGCCCCTCCCCTGCTGGCGGTTGAGATACCCCGCGCGCGACAGCTCCTCGATGGCGCGGCGCACGGTGATGCGTCCCACGCCGTAGTACTTCACGAGCTCCATCTCGGAAGGAATGCGCGAGCCGGATGCGTACACGCCACGCGCGATCTCGCCCTTTAGGTCGTCCATTACCTGCTGGTACAGCGGCACGGCGGACACCTCAGTGCGCTCGGTTCTATCGTCGGATGTCATCGTTATGCTCCATTCCGTGCATGCTCGGACTCAAACTCTTCAATCGCCGCCATAAACTGCTCGCCAAAGGCGTCGGCCTTTTTCTCGCCGATGCCGTTGACCTGGATAAGCTCGTCGCGCGTCTGCGGGCGTAGGCGGCACAGACCGCGCAGGGCCTTGTCGGAAAAGACCATGTACGGCGCCATCTCCAGCTCGGTCGAGATCTCCTTGCGCAGGGCACGCAGGCGCTCGAACAGCTCGGCATCGTCACCCACGCGCGGGCGCTGATCCAGCTCGGCCTCCTCGCGCAGCAGATCCACCGCACGGCGGGCGCGGGCCGAGGCCTTGCGCTTGGACGCACGACGCTTAACGGTAAAGGCAAACGCCTCGTCCTCGACCTCGCCGGCGCGCGGACCCAGCCCCACGACCGGGTACTGCCCCTGCGAGGTGGCCAAATAACCGCGACCGCACAGCTGGCCGATGATGTCCTTGATGCGCCCGACCGATTCACTCGACAACTCACCGTAGCCGCGGTCCTCGTCCAGATGCATCTGGCGAATGCGCTCGGTGTTACCGCCATGAAGCACATCGGCGATGAGCGACTTGCCAAAGCGCATGGGACGCGTGGCCACATAGCGCACGGCAGCGCGGGCCATATCGGTGACGTCCTCGACCTCGAACTGCGTGAGGCAGTTGCCGCAGTTGCCGCAGCTCTCGACGTCGTCCGTGGCGGTGCCGCCCGTACTGGCCGCGGCATGCTCGGCCGCGGCCTCGTCGCCAAAGTAGCGCAGCATGTATTCGCGCAGGCAGCCGGTGGTATTGCAGTAGCCCTCCATCTGGCTGAGCAGACGATATCGATTCTGGAGCGCCCACGCGCGCTGCTCGTCGTCGAGCGCCTCATCGGCAGCATCGCCGCGGTCGATCAGAAAGCGGCGCATGCGAAAATCGTTGCCGTTCCACAGCAAGTAGCAGCTGGCCGGGTCGCCATCGCGGCCGGCGCGGCCCGCCTCCTGGTAGTAGGCTTCGATGCTCTCGGGCACGTTGTTGTGGATCACGTAGCGCACGTTGG
>CALGZX010000062.1 GCA_937934165.1 uncultured Collinsella sp. | reverse complement strand
ACCACGCTCGCATAGGCGGTGACGGGCTCGGGTGCAGGCTTAGGCTGAGCCGAGGCAGCGGCAGGCACAGACTTCACCGGAGCCTCCTCCGGTTGCGGCGAACCAAACAGCGACAGTTGTTCGACCATGGCCCCTGTACCTCCCATCCCATACGTCTACAGAAACAAGAGCCCCGCTCTGAGTGAACGGGGCTCGGATACATACGTTTGCGCAGCGATTACAGCGCCATCGTGCGGGCGCGATCGATGCGCGCCAGGCAGTCGTCGCGACCGACGAGCGCCATGGTCTCACCCAGCGGAGGGCTCACCATGTTGCCGCATACGGCGACGCGCACAGCTTGGAACACCACGCGCTTCTTAAGGTCCATCTGCTCGGGCAGCGGCTCAAGCGCAGCGTCGATGTTCGCGGCCGTCCACTCGGTAACACCCTCGAGCGCGGCCTTGGCGACGTCCAGAATGGCGCCCATGCCTTCCTTGGCCAGACCCTTGTTAACGGACTTCTCGTCATACTCGAGCGTCTCGGCCGTAGCGAAGATGGGAGCGGCGACGGTCACGGCGTCGGCCGGCATCTTGGTGCGCGGCTTGACGATAGCGGCAAGCGCGTCGATCCAGTCCTCGCCGTACTCGACATTACCCTCGATGAGACCCGCCTCGTGCAGCTCGGGGACCATGATCTCATCGGCAAACTGGGCGTCGGACATACCGTTGATGTACTCAGCGTTAACCCAATCGAGCTTTTTGGGATCGAAAGTCGCAGGGTTCTTGGAGATGCGGTCGAGCGAGAACTTGCTGGCCAGGACATCGCGCGGGATGATCGTGGTCTCGCCGTCGAGCGACCAGCCGAGCAGCGCCAAGTAGTTGACGAAGGCGTCGGACAGGTAGCCGGCGTCGCGGTACTCCTCCACGGAGGTGGCGCCGTGGCGCTTGGAGAGCTTTTTGCCGTCGGCGCCCAGGATCATGGAGATGTGGGCGAACGTGGGCACGGGAGCGCCGAGGGCCTCGTACACCATGACCTGACGCGGGGTGTTGGACAGGTGGTCGTCGCCGCGGATGACGTGGGTGATCTTCATCATGGCGTCGTCCACGACGGTCGCGAAGTTGTACGTGGGCGTGCCATCGGAGCGGAAGATGACAAAGTCGTCGAGCTCCTTGGCGTCGAAGTTCACCTCGCCGTGGACGGCGTCGTGGATGACGACGTCGCCGCGGTCCTCGGGCACCTTGATGCGCAGGACGTAGGACTCGCCAGCCTCGATGCGGCGGCGGGCCTCCTCGGGATCAAGATCGCGGCAGCGTCGCTGATAGCCCTGGAAGGGGTCCTTGCGCTCCTGCGCGGCCTTGCGATCGGCGTCGAGCTGCTCCTTGGTGCAGAAGCAGGGATAGGCCTTGCCCTCGTCCCAAAGCTTCTGGGCGGCCTGCTTGTACAGGTCCAGGCGCTCGGTCTGGGCGTAGGGGCCAAAGTCGCCGCCCACCTCGGGACCCTCGTCCCAGTCAAGGCCCAGCCAACGCATGGCGCGCAGGATGATCTGCGTGTTCTCGTCGGTGGAGCGGGTGGGGTCGGTGTCGTCGATGCGCAGGATGAACGTGCCGCCGTTAGCACGGGCGAAAGCCCAGTTATAGATAGCGGTGCGGGCGCCGCCGATGTGCAGCTTGCCCGTCGGTGAGGGTGCAAAGCGGACGCGAACGTCTGATGCCATGGAAATCTCCTCGATTGCAGGATGGATGTCTAACCGCACCAGTATAAAGCATCAAAGCAACCTCCGCACAAAGGGCACCGACCCATTCATTGGGGACAGACTTAAATGACCAGTCGTTGGAGACGTTCTTAGTTTAAGGCTGGTCATTTATGTCTGTCCCCAATAAGTAAGGCTGGTCATTTAAGTCTGTCCCCAATGAGTAGGTGCGGAAAGGGTGTGAATGTTTGATTTACGCGCTATGATGTGCCCTTGCATAGAGAGCCCGGCGGAATGGTAACGGTCGCCGGGACACGTTTTTGAAAGGACAATCATGTCAGAAGAACTTCGTTCCATCCCGCCCCAACACGGGTCCTTCGTTTTTACGTCGGAGTCGGTGACCGAAGGTCATCCCGATAAGATCGCCGACCAGATCAGCGATGCCGTCCTCGACGCAATCCTCGCCAAAGAAATAGAGCTCCAGGAGCAAGGCTACATCGCCCCCAACGGCGTGCCTGCCAACGTAGAGAACGTCCGCTGCGCCTGCGAGACCCTCGTGACCACCGGCACCGTCATCGTCGCCGGCGAGATTCGCACTCAGGCCTATGTCGACGTACAGGAAATCGCCCGCGGCGTTATCCGCCGCATTGGCTACAACCGTGCCAAGTTCGGTTTTGACTGCGATACCTGCGGCGTTATGAGGCTTATCCACGAGCAGTCGCACGATATCGCCCAGGGCGTCGACGAGTCCTTCGAGACCCAGACCGGCGCTACCACCGACCCGATCGACCTGATCGGTGCCGGCGACCAGGGCATGATGTTCGGTTATGCCTCCAACGAGACCAAGACCCTCATGCCCATGCCGCACTACCTGGCGAGTCGCCTAGCCGAGCGCCTGGCCGCCGTGCGTCACGACGGTACCCTCGCCTATCTGCGTCCCGACGGCAAGACCCAGGTCACCGTGCGCTACGAGGACGGAAAGCCCGTCGAGGTCACGACCATCGTCATCTCCACGCAGCACGCCGCCGAGATCGAGGACATGGGTAAGATCAAGGCCGACCTCATCGAGCACGTCATCACCCCGGTCATGGCCGCCGAGAACATGCCGTGGGATAATTCCGACATCTATGTGAACCCCACCGGTCGCTTTGTCGTGGGCGGCCCCATGGGCGACACGGGCCTCACCGGCCGTAAGATCATCGTCGACACCTACGGCGGCTATGGCCGTCACGGCGGCGGTGCCTTTAGCGGTAAGGACTGCACCAAGGTCGACCGCTCCGCCGCGTATGCCGCGCGCTGGGTCGCCAAGAACGTGGTCGCCGCCGGTCTGGCCGACCGCTGCGAAGTCGAGCTTGCCTACGCCATCGGCGTTTCCAAGCCCCTTTCAATCATGGTCGACACCTTCGGTACCGCCAAGGTTGCCGAGGACAAGATCGTCGAGGCCGTAGAGAAGACCTTCGACCTGCGCCCGGGCGCAATCATCCGCGACCTAGACCTGCGTCGCCCCATCTACGAAAAGACGGCAGCCTACGGTCACTTCGGCCGCGAAGACCCCGACTTCACCTGGGAGAAGACCGACCGAGTCGAAGAACTCAAAGCAGCCTGCGGACTGTAAGCTAACGGCAAAAGCTGCAGCCACATATCGATGCGCCAAAAGAAGTACCGGCCCCAACCGGTACTTCTTTTTTTATTTAAAGGTGGTGAAGATGAGCCGACCTGGGACATGGAATAGGTCACAGGCCGATAAATTTCGCAGCAGAGCGACTCCAACCATGTATCCTAAGTTCCGAGGGCTTTAGTATTTGGTCGGTCGCGAGTTCCGCACGAGCCGGAGGCCACTTAATGTGGCCTCCGTGCGAGCAGGACTGTCCGAGCAGGCGACCAAATACTAAAGCCCTCGGAACGGCGGGACAGAGTATGCCCCGTCCCTCGGGACGACGGGATAGAACAGGAGCGCATATGGCAGGCAAGCCGCAAACACTAGCTACGACCTCGGCATTCGAGATCTTGGGCCCCGTCATGGTCGGCCCCAGTTCATCGCACACCGCCGGCGCCCTGCGCTGCGCCCAAGTTGCCGCCAGCCTGTTGGAAGGCCGCATCACCAAAGTCACCTTTGGCCTGTGGAACTCCTTCGCCCACACCTACCGCGGCCACGGCACCGATCGTGCGCTCGTCGCGGGCATCCTGGGCCTCGACACCGATGACGAGAACATCAAGCAGGCCTTCGACCTCGCACGCGAGCAGGGCCTCGAATATCACTTTGACATCAAGGGCGACGACGCCTCCATCCACCCCAACACCGTCGACATCGACATGGTCGACGACACGGGCGCCACGGCACAGGTTCGCGGCGAGAGCCTGGGCGGTGGCAAGATGCGCATCAGCCGCATTAACGGCGTCGGCGTCGACATCTCGGGTATGTATTCCACGCTCTTCGTGGCGCACAAGGACGTTCCCGGCGTGCTCGCCGCGCTCACGAACCTGCTCGCCTACGCCCATGTAAACATCGCGTTTTGCCGTACCTACCGCACCGAGGTGGGCGGCCAGGCCTACTCCGTCTTTGAGACCGACGGCGCGCCCGACGACACCGTCGTCCCCATGCTACGCAAGCTCGACAATGTCGATTACGCAACGTTTATCGAGCTCCCCGGTTCTGCCTCGTCGCTCTCCCCCGGCGTCTCGGCCAAGGAGATCTTCGACGACGGTGAGCAGCTGCTCGATGCGTGCGAGGAACTGGGGCTCAGCATCGGCGCCGTTATGGCCGTGCGAGAGGCGCGCCTGACCGGTGAGGCGCACGCCGTCGCCGCCATGCGCCGCGTGCTCGACGTCATGCGCGAGGAGACCACAGCCCCCATCGCTAATCCGCAGCGATCGCTCGGTGGGCTTATCGGCGGCGAGGCCAAACTCGTCGATGCCACCGTCCGCAACGATTTGAGTGCAAGCCTGATGGGCCCCGTTCAGACCGAAGCTGTGGCCCGCGCGATGGCCGTGCTCGAACGCTCCGCCACCATGGGCGTAATCGTCGCAGCTCCGACGGCAGGATCCGCGGGTGTTGTGCCCGGCTGCGTGCTGGCGCTCGCCGATCGCCTGCAGCTCGACGACGAGCAGGTCATGGACGCGCTCTACTGCGCAGCCGCCATCGGCCTCAACCTCACCACAAGCGCCTGCGTCGCCG
>CALGZX010000061.1 GCA_937934165.1 uncultured Collinsella sp. | reverse complement strand
CCGCTGAGAAGACAATCTCGATCTGTAACAGTAACTCGGCAAAATCGACCCTAGATGTTACAGATCGAGACAAACGACCGATATCGACCTAAATAATCTCAATCTGTAACATCTAGCCCGTTTTCGGCCTTACAACTGTTACAGATCAAGACAAACAGACGACCCCAAGCCACCGCAAAGGTACCTTTGTGGTGGTTTGGGGCCGTGCTACTCACCGAGCATGTCCTGGAGCTTGGCTGCCACGGCGTGGCCCAGGCTCTCGTGGCTTTCGGGCATCATGTGCAGATAATCGATATCGCCCGGCTCGGCAAACTCGGCGGCATTCAAAAAGTCGCAGCCAAACTGCTCGGCCACGTGCGCATAGTACTCGCCAAAATGCTCAGATGCCTCAACGGAATGCTCGTCAAAGTCGGTCATATACACATCAGCGATCTGCGGCTTGATCTTGATAGGAGCCATCAGCAGAATGCGCGGACAAGGCGCGGCATCGGTCCACGGAAACGCACGGACGGCGCGAATCAGCGCCATGGCGCCACGGGCGATATCGGAAGCCGTCACGTTAAAGACCGTCTTGCAGTCGTTGGTGCCCAGCATGATCACAATGGCATCCAGCGGCTTATGGGCCTCGAGCAGCATCGGAAGCGCGCGAATACCGTTGAGGTTAGTGTCCAGATGGCACATATCGTCGCGCACTGCCGTGCGGCCGTTAAGCCCCTCCTCAATCACATGCCAGCCCTCGCCCAGGTCACGCTGCGCCACGCCGCACCAGCGCACATCCTGCGCATAGCGCACCGCGGTGCCATCGCGCATACCAGCCGGATCATAGCCATAGGTATTGCTGTCACCAAAGCACAGAACGTTTTTCATCGTAAACCCTTCCTTTAGTAAAAAGCCGACGGGAGCAGCCCTCCCGCCGGCTCGGCCTATCTGTCGGCACGTACCGTTTACAGGTACTTGCACCAGTCGTCGTCATCCTCGTCGTCCTCGGCAGCGGCCTGAGCCTGCTCGGCGGCACGGGCGGCCGCGGCGCGGGCGGCAACCTGAGCATAGGACTCCTCGTTACGCTCGGGGAAGTTTGCCAGCACGTGCTCGAACTTGGCAAAATCCTCATCCCAGCGCGTAGAAGGCACGGCAAAGAAGACCTGCTTGACCTTAAAGTCGCCCGACGCGAGCTCCTTACGGAAGAGCTCGGCTACGACCTCGGCATCAAAGCCGTTATTGTCGCAGCCCCAAGCACCCAGCACGAGCTTCTCGCGACCCAGCTCATCGCAGATGGCAAGGACAAAGCGAATACGGTCGCGCAGGGCGTCAAGCAAGGCATCGTCGCCCACGCGGTACTCCTGGCGAGCACGCTTGGCGTTGGGTGCGGCGGCAACGATCACGTCGGCGTATGCGTGCACGTGGTTGCGATCGAAGCGCACGGCGGGCACCACCAGCGCACGATTGCGGTACAGCTCGCAGTTGATGTTGCGGCGACGGTTCTCGCCGTACCACTTGCGCTGCTTGTCGAGCACGTTGTACAAGTACGAATCGGCGCAGAGCGTCGCCTCCTGGCCCAGGTAGCCCTGGATATAGCCACCGCCCGGATTGGTAAACGAGGCAAAGGCAAGCACGGCCATGTCGCAGAACTGCGCATAGCCGCGGCCGTTATCGAGGATTGCCTGCGTGGCGGAGGCATCAAGCACAGTGACCTCGGGCAGGCCCGGAGCAGCCTCCTCCGCGGGCGCGGACTCAGCCTCGTCGGCCGACTCGGTGGACTCGAGTGCCACCTCGGGCTCGACCGCAGTCTCCACCTCGGCAGTCTCAACCTCGGCAGCGTCAGCCTCCACAACCTCGGCAACCGGCTCCTCGGCAGCCGCAGCCGCCTGGGCCTTGGCCTTCATCGCCGCGACAAAACCGGCAGGCATACCATCGAACTCGCGCACGCCGGCAAGCGAACGCTCGATATCCTTGGCGCAGGCCTCGGACACAGCCGTCACATGGCGCTCGGCGGCCTTGGCACGCGCCTCGCGCTTGGGATTGGGCTGACCCGCTCGGTTAGACCTGCGGTTACGGTTCCTGTTGTCGACATCTGCCATACGTGGCCACCTTTCCTGTCGCTGCCGCTATCGGCTTTTTCCCATCCATGATACCCCGCCACGCACAAAAAAGACGGCCCCGAAGGACCGCCTTTCGTATCGTTTTACCGTGTCCGGCAGGAAACGTCGCAACGCCGCGCTAGTCGCGACGACCGAGAATGTTCAGGATGCGCAGGAACACGTTGATAATGTCCACGAACAGATTGGACGCCATGAGCACCGCATTGGGCAGCGTGGGCGGCACCGTCGTGGCAACATAGGTGTCGTAGCCAATAAACCCGGCGAACACCACGATCACGATCAGATCGGTGATGGACTGCGAGACGCCCATGAACATCAGCACGATCTCGACCAGAATCGTGGCAAGCAGGATGCCAAAGCCGATGCCGTACACACGCTGGAAGAACTTGGGGAAGGTCACGCCCAGCGCACCGAAGACAAAGGTGATAGCAGCGGTTGCGATAAAGGCGGTGTTGATAGTGGGCAGGTCATAGTTGGCAAGGCCAAACGACGCGGTCAGGCCAAAGGTGCTCGCAAAGATTACGTAGCCCACAAGGGACAGGCCCACGGACTGCTTGCTGGCGGCGGCCGACATCATGACCATGCCGACGATGGTCAAAATAAACGAGCCAAAGACCAGCGGCAAGGCGGCACCGCTCATCATCATGCGCGCAAACGACATGGTGCTCGTAAAGTAGGCGCCGGCGCCCATGGCGCAAAAGCCCAAGAAGATCAGGGCAGACATGGCGAGATTGTACGCGCGCGGCGACATCTCCTTGGCGCGGCTTGCGCCGCTCTCGACGGGGCCGTTCTGATAGCCCTGGATATCGTTCATACTTCGTCCTTTCAAAAAGCGCCACGACAGCGCCGTAGGTGACAAGATTCCTGCCATTGTACCCGAATGCCGCGCGTCCTTACCTACGGCGCTCGCCCTCAAGCGTGCGGTCAAAGGCCCAGACCCACCAACGCATCACGTGCGCCTGCGAGCCGTCCACCCGCTCGCGCGTCTGGTCCTCCAGATACAACTCGGTCGCGTGCCCGCCAAAACGCACCTTATATGTTGCCGTACGGATGCCGTGGACCATCAGGCCAAACCCGGTGGTCGAGATAATTTCGTCGATCGTAAAACAACGGCCGTCGACCCAGCAGACGGTGACCGGCACGACCTGTCCGCCCGCGAGGATGCGAGCCACGACGTCCACATACTGCTTGTGCACGCGCCGAGTTTTGCCGTCTGTCTGTCGATATTCCATGCCCTCTATTATCGAACGCATGTTTGTATGTTGTAAAGCGAACAGACTGTGGTTTTGGGGTGTTGGGGCGCGCACACGTGTCCTCATGGCGTGTTAGCAAAAAGAATACCCGCGGTCAACAGGGCTAATATTCAATTTTAGTGCCAAAAAATTCACTTCTCCCATCAGAACTCGGTAAAGAAACCCACAGGAGGTGATACGATTTATCATGTTTTTGTAACGTGTCTGCAAACTTCGAGAAAGCCCATATATGGACGTAACGTTCTCAACCTTCCTCGGCCAAATTGTGTCGAACCCAGTCCTTGCCGTCACCGTGATTCTCGCGCTCGGCGCCATCTTCGTCAACGGATGGACCGACGCGCCCAACGCCATCGCGACCTGCGTCACTACGCGTTGCATGCCCGCCCGCGCCGCCATTCTCATGAGCGCCGCATTCAACTTCTTGGGCGTGCTCATCATGACGCACTTTAACGCGAGCGTCGCCAACACCATCTCACATATCGTCGACTTTGGCGGAAACAGCACCATGGCGCTTGCGTGCCTCTGCGCGGCTCTGTTCTCCATTGTCGTCTACGGTGCCACGGCATCGCGTTTTGGTATCCCCACCTCGCAAAGCCACAGTCTTATCGCCGGCCTGACCGGTGCCGCTATCGCCCTCGGCGGCGCGAACAGCGTCAACGTCCACGAGTGGATGAAGGTCATCTACGGCCTGGCGCTCTCCATCGGTCTGGGTTTTGTCATGGGCTGGATCCTGTGCAAACTCGTCTCGATTCTGTTTGCCGCCGCCAATAGGCGACGTGCAAACGTCTTCTTTAAATACGCTCAGATCGCGAGCGCTGCGGCCATGAGCTTTATGCACGGCGCGCAGGATGGACAGAAGTTCATCGGCGTGCTCTTTTTAGGCGTGGCCTTCGCCAACGGCCAGACGAGCGTCGGCGATGCCGGCATCCCCATCTGGATCATGCTGCTGTGCTCGGCCACCATGGGCATCGGCACCAGCGTGGGCGGCGAGCGCATCATCAAGTCCGTCGGCCAGAGCATGGTCAAGCTCGAGAAGTATCAGGGCTTCTCCGCCGACCTCGCAGGCGCCGCGAATCTGCTGCTTGCCACCCTTACCGGTATCCCTGTGTCCTCCACCCACATCAAGACCTGCGCCATCATGGGCGTCGGCGCCGTCAAGCGCCTTTCGGCCATCAACTTTGGCGTGGTCAAGGACATGATGTTCACCTGGTTCTTCACCTTCCCCGCCTGCGGACTCATCAGCTTTGTCATGGCCAAGCTGTTCATGATGTTCATCTAGTCAAACCGAGCGTCCATCCGGACCGTAATACTTCGCCCACCCGTCTTCGCCTCGAAAGGACCCACTCATGGCAAAGAAACCCGATTCGTTCTACTTTGACAACTACGTCGCCTGCGCCGACCTTGCTGTCCAGGCCGCAGAGTTGCTCATCAAGATTTTCGAGAACTTTGATCCCGCGCAGATCCACGACATGCTCGAGGAGATGCATGCGATTGAGCATGCGGCCGACAAGAAGCACCATGAGCTCGAGGATGCCCTGCTCACTGCCTTTATCACCCCGCTTGAGCGCGAGGATCTGGACCTGATGAGTTGCTCGCTCGACACTGTGCTTGACCGTATCGAAGGCGTCGTGCAGCGCGTCTACTTCACCAACATCCAGAGCATCCATCCCGATGCCATCGTGATCGCCCACAAGGTGACCGACGCCTGCCGCGCCATGAAGGACCTGATGGTCGAGCTACCCAACTACCGCAAGTCCAAGACCCTGCGCGAACTCGTCATCCAGATCAACACGATCGAGTCCGAGGCCGACGAGCTCTACATCAACGCTATGCGCAACCTGCATGTCAACGGCAAGGATCCGCTCGAGGTCATCGCTTGGCGTGACGTCTACGCCTTCCTGGAGTACTGCCTGCGAGAGGATCTCAACGAGACCGCCCGGCGGGTGATGGCGGTGCTGCGCCCCTCGGGCCGCGTGATGGTCGACGGGCGGTATTACGACGCGGCGGCC
>CALGZX010000060.1 GCA_937934165.1 uncultured Collinsella sp. | reverse complement strand
GCCCTCCTGGATAAGGTCAAGGAACAGCATGCCGCGGCCGACATAGCGCTTGGCGATGGAGACGACCAGACGCAGGTTTGCGCTGATGAGTGCCTGCTTGGCTTCGAGGCCCACGTTCTCAATGCGCGTAAGACGACGCATCTCGGCACGCGTGAGCTCGAGCTCGCCTGCCTCGGCAGCCTCGAGCTTCTCGGTGGCCTCGAGACCGGCCTCGATCTTCATGGCCAGATCGACCTCTTCGGAGGCGGTCAGCAGGTCGACCTTGCCGATCTCCTTGAGGTACATACGGACCGGGTCGCCGGTCAGCATCACCGTGGAGGCATCGATGCCGCGCACGCGCGAACGCGAACGGGACGTGCGCACGGTGCGCTTCTTCTTGCTCTTGGAAGAACCCATCTCGGCGTCGGCCTGACGGGCCATCTTGAGCTCATGATCGTCGAGCGAGCCGGAATCGTGCTCGTCGTCGTCATCGAAATCGTCGGTATCGGTATCGTTATCGTCATCGTCGACATCCATGGGGGCGTCGTCGTTACCGCTCGCGGAGATAATCTGGATGCCGCTGTTGCGCAGCGCGGAATACACCGCGGTGAGCTGCTCGTCAGAAACATCGATATCCTTCAAGGCGACCTGAATCTCGTCCTCGGTTACCGAAGTCCTGTTTGAGCCGTTGCCCATGAGCTTTGCAACGTAGGATTCCAGCCCAGTACCCGTGCTCTCAGTCTTTTTTGGCACAGATTCTCCCTTCATAGTCCACAGGACTCAATACTTTAGCACACACATTGACGTCTATACCCAAAAAGAGGACTGGATATAGGCGAGAATACGCTGGTTGACCACAACATCTAGGCTTGTTCGGTGCCTGCGGCCTCCAGGCCGATCAAACGGAACGGGTCCGCCACGCCGCCGATCGACTTTTGCAGTTCGCGTTGACGCTGCGAATCCTGCGCGGCCTGCACGGTCAGCGCACGACGGGCCTCATCATCGAGCGAACGGTCCTGGCGCAGCTTGGCCTGTGCGGCACGCATGCGGCGCTTGATGGTGTAGAGCTCGAGCGTATCGAGCATAAACACAATGTTCGTCTCGGTGGGATGCTTGCTCGTCGCCGAGATGCGTCCGGCACTCACAAGCGTTGCCGCATCGGGACACACTGAGCGCGCCGCATCCATGCAGGCTGCAGGATCGGTTCCCGGCGGCGTTGCCAGAACAGCCCATGCGATGGACTCGTGACGTGGATCAACCCACTCGATGGAGCAGATGCGATCGGCATACGTGCGGAACAGGTCGGGGTAGCTCGTGAGCATGGTCAGCAGCTCGCGCTCCCCTGCCAAGGACTTGCGCTCAAGATCGGTAAGAACCATCGGCGCCGCCGTAGCCGGTGCGCCCGAACCATCAGCCACGGGAACAGCGCCCATACCATCAGGCACGTCGATCGGCGGCAGGTCGTCGACGACCTCCACGGGCGCGGCACCGTAGGCATCGAGCGGGACGTAGTCGTACGGCTCTTCTTCGACCGGCGCGGACACCGGCGGCGTCGCGCCCGATGCCCAAGCACCGCGACCGGCATCGCGAGAACCCGACGCCCGACCGCCCGCGCTACCGGACCGCTCAGCCTGTGCCCGCTGGCGCTCATAGTTCTGCTCACGACGTCGTTCCGTATCCTCGCGCTTGGCGACATCGCGAAACACACGGCCCGAGCTCGCGCGCACGGTCTCCAGATCCAAACCCAACAGGTCGGCAATCTGGATAAAGTACGTGTCGATCATATAGCTATCACGCAGCGGATAGATGAGCGTCAGCGCATCTTCCAGCGCCTTGGCGCGACCGCCCGGCGTGCTAATATCGCTCGATTCCTGCAGAGAACGGTACACGAAGTCCATGAGCGGCTCGGCAGCGTCGATGCGCGCCTGCAGCTCCTGGCCGCCGTGCGCCGTAATAAACTCCATAGGGTCGTTGCCGTCGGGGAGCACCACGCAGCGCAGATCCATCGAATCCTGCTCAATAAACTGAATCGCACGGCGGGCGGCCTTCTGGCCCGCGGCATCACCGTCAAACATGTAGACAATGCGCTTGGCAAAGCGGGTGAGCGTCTTGACGTGATGCTCCGTGAGCGCGGTGCCCAGCGTAGCGACAACGTTTTTAATCCCCGCCTCCCAGCAGGCGATGCAGTCGGTATATCCCTCCACCACGATGGCGGTATCCTGCGCGACGATATACTCCTTGGCCCAATTAAAGCCGTAGAGGTTGCGCTTTTTATGAAACACGCTCGTCTCGGCGGTGTTGAGGTACTTGGGTTGGCCGTCGCCCATAATGCGACCGCCAAAGGCAATGTTGTGACCCTGCTCGTCAAAGATGGGGAACATCACGCGGTCGTAAAAGCGGTCGGCAAGCTGCCCGCGCCCGCGGCTCACAGCCACGTTGGCGTCGATCATCTCCTGCGGGGTAAAACCCGCTTGGGACAGGTGCGACACCAGCGCGTTGCGTCCCGGTGCAAAGCCCAGGCAGTAGCGGCGGCAGACGTCGCCACCCATGCCGCGGCTGGCAAAGTACTCGCGCGGACGGCCGTCCTTACCGCGCATAAGCATGGTGTGGTAGAACTGGGCGGTCTCGGCGCACAGATCGTAGATGCGGGCACGCTTGGTACCGCGCTCACGGCGATCTCCGGTGTCATGCAGCTCAATACCCGCGCGATCGGCCAAATAACGGATTGACTCGGGAAAGCTCAGGTTCTCGCGCTTCATGATATAGGTGAAGACGTCGCCACCTTCGCCGCAGCCAAAGCAGTGCCAGACCTGCGTGGCGGGGATAATGTGGAAGGACGGCGTCTTTTCGCCATGAAAGGGGCAACAGCCCCAAAACTCATGGCCGCGGGGCTTGAGCTCAACCGTTTCCTGCACGATGGCGACTAGGTCGGACGCAGCGCGTACCTGGTCTTTTTCCTCATCGCTAATCACGGATGCTCACCCCCTGCTCGCCCAAGTTGTGACGAATATCTTCGATATTACCCTCGACGGTCGCGATCAACTCATCCAGCGAATCGAACACGCGCGACGGACGCAGCCAGCGCGTAAACGCCAGCGAAACGGAAGCGCCGTACAGGTCGCCCGTATAACCAATTAAATTAGCCTCGAGATGCGCCGAAGCGGCATCGTCAGCATAGGTCGGCGGCAGGCCGACGTTCACGGCAGCGGGCCACACGGTGTCATCGACGAGCACCATGCCCTCATACACGCCATCGGCAGGCACCTGAATGCCGTCGGGAACTTGCAGGTTTGCCGTGGGAAAGCCCATGCCAGAACCCTCGTGACGGCCACGAATAACACCGCCGCGCACCATATATGGGCGGGCGAGCAACTCAGCAGCCAGCTCCACATGGCCCTGTCCCAACTCATGACGGATGCGGGTGGCGCAAATGGCCTCACCGCCCTCACAAAGTAGGTCGTGACCATACACGTCAACGCCGCGCTCGGAACCCCAGGCGCGCATCTCGGCAACACCAGAAGCACCGCCACGACCCAGCCTAAAGTCACTGCCAACGCGAATCGATCGAATGTCGACCAGACGCGACACCAGCGAGAGAAAATCAACATGGTCAAGCGCCGCAACCTCAGGCGTAAAGGGAACGGCCACCACCGCATCGACCCCGGTTTGAGCCAGGGCATGCAGACGGTCGGCCGTCGTCATCAATTTTTGAGCGGGCGAAGGGCTCACCACAACGTCCGGGTCGGGATCGAAGGTAACCACGACCGCCTTACAGCCATGGGCACGGGCATCACGGACAAGCGCTTCGATAAGTTCCTGGTGTCCACGGTGAACGCCGTCGAACACGCCGATGGCAATCGATGCGGCACCCAAGTGCCCGCACTCATCAAACGTATCGGCAGTAACGATGCGAGCCTCGTCCGACTCGCCCGCGAAAAAGACACGCGCGAGCTCGCGAGCGGACAACATCATCGAACACCGCCGATTGCTTGCGGAAACACGTGCTCCATGACAAAGCGGCCACTCTCAATGCGGGCAAGCGCCTTGAGTCCCCCATCGAGCACCAACGCAAACGGCGCCTTCGAGGCATCGAAATCGGCAAGCGCACGCTCAACGGGAATGCGTCGGCCGCAGAGAAGGTCGTCGGCAAGATTGCCCGGCAAGTCAACACGCATGGCGCCCAAAGCCGCAATGGGATCCAGGGCAAAGCCAGCCGCGGACTCGGGAGAAAGCTCCTCCACCGCATGACAAGCGCCAATGGAAACAACACCGGAGGCCGTGCGGCGCAGCGCGGAAATATGCGCGGCGCTATCACAAGCACGGCCCAAGTCGCGAGCGAGCGCACGGATATAGGTGCCCTTGCTCACCGAGAACGCCACGGTCCACACACACGTATCACCCTCGCCGCCCACGGCGATCAGGTCGGCGGCATAAACCTCGACGGGGCGCGGAGGTAGGTCCACCGCATTGCCCTCGCGAGCAGACTTGTAGGCGCGAACGCCATTGACCGAGATAGCCGAAAACGCCGGCGGCACCTGCATCTGCGGACCCAGCATGGCGGCCAAGCACTCACGGGCATAGGCAGGATCGCAGAGTTCGTTGGCAACAGCCACTGTGCGGACCGCCTCGCCCTCCGCATCATCGGTATTGGTCTCGGCACCAAACGAAATGTCGGCGACATAGCTTTTGGTATCGAGGGTTAGCATGCCCAGCAGACGAGTAGCCTGGCCCACGCCCACCACCATAACGCCGGATGCCATGGGGTCGAGCGTGCCGGCATGGCCGACGCGCCGCTCATGGAGGGCGCGTCGGCATTGCGAGACCACATCGTGGGACGTGCAGCCCACCGGCTTATCGACGGCGAGCAGCATATTCAATTGAGAAGGCGTTCGACGAGCCATGTACCATCCAATTAGTTAGAGCTCGACGGTCACCGAAGCGGGATCCTCCCCCACCAGCTCGGCCAGCATGGGAAGTGCCACGGCGAGCGTCTCGCGAATTGTTCCGTTGTTGGAAAAGCCGGCGGCGGCATGATGCCCGCCACCGCCAAAGTTGGCAGCAATCTCGGACACATCGAGGTCGCCCTTGGAGCGCAGGTTGCCACGCACCTTGGTATCGCCCTCAATGCCCTTTAAGAACATGCAGACCTCGACGCCCATCACCGAACGCACCACATCGACCAGGCCGTCGCACTCGTCCGAGGTGACGCCGCAGGCCTCAAGGTCGCTCTGGTACGCATAGCTATACGCGACGCGCCCATGGGCCACCGTCTTGATGCGGCCCATAACGATGGACTTGAGGTGCAAAAACTCAACGCGCATGCTCTGATATACCTCGAGTGCCACACGCGCCGGATCGGCACCGTGGGCAACCAGACGCGAGGCCGCATGGAACGCGGCGGCATCGGCGTTTTGGTACTGAAAACGGCCGGTATCGGTAACCAAGCCGCACAGCAGGCAGGTCGCAACGCCATCACGTGCGACAATGCCACAATTGTCCAAGAAGCGGTCGATGATCATAGCGCAGGCTGCAGCTTCGACGCGCCTCAGGCTGAGCTCGGCAAACTCCTCGCGCGCCGGATGGTGATCGAAGCACACCACATGCTTGGAGCGACGAAGCACCTCGGCGGAATTATTGAGGCGCTCGACGACCGGTACGTCCACCGAGATGAACAGGTCCGGATTGCCGGTGTACGTAGATGCCGGCACCAGACGATCGGCACCCTCCATAAAGCGGTAGATGCGCGGAACCGGGTCATCGTCTGCCAGCAGCAGGGCAATGTCCTTGTTGGGGAAAAACTTCATGAGCGAAAGGCCCAGACCCAACACGGAGCCCAAGGCATCGCCATCGGGAGAAGTATGTCCCGAAATCGCAATGGAGGACGCACCCTCGATGAGCTCGAGGATGCGTCGCTGAATATCTGCAGACTCGCACGAAGCGAGGTCGGCGGAATTAGTCATCTAAAGCTGCCTCCTGGGCGGCATCCGCTATCGGATAGCCGTCCTCGTCCTTTTCGATCGCAAGCGTGGCGGGAACGTTTTCCAGCGCACGCGTGATGCGCTCGGCCTCATCGGTCGAGCGATCGATGCGAAAATCGAGCTCGGGCGTGACACGCCAATCGAGCGAGCGAGCCAACAGGCTGCGAATACGGCCCTTGGCGCTTGCGAGCGCCTCCATGACCTCGTCGTAGCGGCTCGCATCGCACGACACGTACACGCGCGCGAAGGAACGGTCCACCGCGACCTCGACCGCGGTCAAAGTAACCAGGTCGAGACGCGGATCGGAAACCTCAAAGAGCAGGATATAACCGAGCTTCTCGCGAAGCTGCTCGCCCAAACGGCGAGTTGCCTGCGTTTGCTTCATAGCGCTACCCCCTACTCGGTACGGGCAACCTGGTCGATACGGTAACCCTCGATCTGGTCGCCGGGCTTGATGTCCTGGAAGTTCTCCAGGCCAATGCCGCCCTCGGAACCGCTCTTGAGGCTCTTGGCCTCGTCCTTGTAGTGGCGCATCGAGGCGATCTTGCCGTTGAAGACCACGATGCCGTCGCGCACCAGACGCACGGAATCGGTCGCGGCGATCTCGCCCTCCTCGACGCGGACACCGGCGGCGATACCGACTTTGGGCACCTTGAAGGTGTCCAGGACGGTCGCGGTACCCGTGGCGACCTCGACCTCGGTGGGCTTGAGCATGCCGATACGGGCGGCGTCGAGCTCCTCGAGGCACTTATAGATGACGTCGTAGCAACGGATCTCGACGCCCTCGCGCTCGGCGGCGGAGCGGGCCTTACCGTCGGGACGGACGCCAAAGCCGATGATGATGGCGTTGGAGGCGTCGGCCAGGACGACGTCGGTCTCGTTGATGGCGCCAACGGCGGAGTGGATCGTGTTGATGCGAACCTCGGACTGATCCATCTTGTCGAGCGAGTCCTGAAGGGCCTCGATGGAACCCTGGACGTCGGCCTTGATGATCAGGTTGAGCTCCTTGACCTCGGCGTCGGCGATGGTCTCGAAGAGATTCTCGAGCGTGACGTGCTTCACGCGGCTCTGCTCCTCGATACGGGCCTTGAGCGAACGCTCATCGGCCAGGGCGCGAGCCTCGCGCTCATCCTCGAACACGCGGAACTCGTCACCGGCGTTGGGCACGGACTGCAGGCCAAGAATCTCGACGGCGTCGGAGGGACCGGCCTCGGTGACGGCGCGACCCTTGGGGTCGAGCATAGCGCGGACGCGGCCGTAGGTAAGACCAGCGACCAGCGTATCGCCCACGTGCAGAGTACCGCGGGTCACAAGCACGGTAGCGACCGAGCCGCGGCCCTTGTCAAGCTTGGCCTCGAGGACGTTGCCGGAGGCAAAGGTGTCCGGGTTGGCCTTGAGCTCGAGCACGTCGGCCTGAAGCAGCACGGACTCCAGAAGGTCGTCGATACCGATCTTCTGCTTAGCCGAGATGTTGACGAACATGTTCTGTCCGCCCCACTCCTCGGGGATGACGCCGTACTCGGTGAGCTCCTGACGCACGCGGTCGGGGTTGGCGCCCGGCTTATCGATCTTGTTGACGGCGACGACGATGGGTACGCCGGCGGCCTTGGCGTGGTTGATGGACTCGACGGTCTGGGGCATGACGCCGTCGTCGGCAGCAACGATCAGGATGACGATGTCGGTCACCTTGGCGCCGCGGGCACGCATAGCCGTAAAGGTGGCGTGACCCGGGGTATCGATGAAGGTGATCTTGCGGTCGTTGATCATGACCTGCGAAGCGCCGATGGCCTGCGTAATGCCGCCCGCCTCGCCGGCAGCAACGCCGGTGTGACGGATGGCGTCGAGCAGCGACGTCTTGCCGTGGTCGACGTGACCCATGACGGTGACGACCGGGGCGCGCGGCTTAAGGTCGGCGGGATCGTCGTAGAACGAGAAGGTGTTCTCCTCCTCGGGGGTGATGATCTTGATCTGACGGCCCAGGTCGTCGGCGACGAGCTCGACGAGGTCGTCGGACATGGACTGCGTCATGGTAAGCGGCGTGCCCAGCAGGAACAGGCGCTTGATGATGTCGTTGGCCGGAACGTCGAGCGCCTCGGCAAGCTCCTGGACGGTAACGCCCTGGGAGACCTTGATGGCGTCGAGGTCCTCGGGGTTCACGCCCTGGGCCAGCGCCTCCTCTATCTTGCGCTCCTCCTGAGCCTTGGCAGCCTCGCGCTCGCGCTTCTCCTTGCGCTTCTTGCGGCGACCGGTGGACTCGCGAGAGGCCTCCTCGACGGCGGCACGAGCCTCCTCGAGCACCTTCTCGCGGCTGTACTCCTCGGCCTCGCGAGCCATGCGGCTGTAGTGGTCCTCTTCGTTGTTGTGACCGCCCTTGCGCTTCTTGCCCTTGCCCTGCTTATCGGGGTTGGGGAAGTCCATGCCGGCAGCGACGTTGTTGCTGGCGTTGGTGCGATGGCTGTGCGGACGGCTCTCGGAGGCGTTGCGCTCGGAGTTGTTGTCGGAGGCATTGCGATCGTTACGACGGCCACCGCGGCGGTCGTTGTTGCCGCCACGACGGTTACCGCGCTCTGCGGCGCGCTCGGCCTTGGCCTTGTCCTCGGCGTCCTTCTTCTCCTTGAGCACGGTCTCCTGTGCGGCGATCTGGTCGAGCAGCGAACGGAAGCGCGAACCGGAGTCGGAAGCGGGAACG